>JAMFSY010000110.1 GCA_026225555.1 Methylacidiphilales bacterium | reverse complement strand
TGCGGCCTTTACGACGCCAAGATCCGCGTCACCGAGCAGGGCGAGGTGCTCTCGACCCGGTACCACGATCCCGATCTCGCCTTCCGCATCATGGAGCAGATGGCCTATGGCGTCCTCCTCGGCGCCCATGCGGCGCAGAGCGAAGTCGAAGTCCCCGCCGCCTGGCGCGAGGCGATGACCGAAATGTCGCGCCTGGCTTATAACGCCTATTATGCCTTGGTCCATCGCGACCCGGAGTTCATCGAATTCTGGCGCGAGGCTACGCCGATCGAGGAGATCAGCGGACTGAAGCTCGGCTCGCGCCCCACCTTCCGCAAGGCCACGAAATCGGTCGAGGACCTGCGCGCGATTCCCTGGGTCTTCTCCTGGATGCAGAGCCGCTTCGTCTTCCCGGGCTGGTACGGACTCGGCAGCGCGCTGGAGCAATATGCGGCGAAGGGCCCGACGGAGACCGCGCTGCTTGCCACGATGTACAAGGAATGGATGTTCTTCCGGGCCACGATCGACAACGCTCAGCTCACGCTGCTCAAGGCCGACATGCGCATCGCGTTTCACTACGCCTTGCTGGTGCCCGAGGAAGCGATCCGCGTGCGGATTTTCGATACGATTGCCGAGGAATTTTCGCGAACCGAGCACGCCATCCTGGCCATCACGGGGCAGAAATCGCTGCTCGAACGCGAGCCTGTCCTGGCGCGATCCGTACAGCTTCGCAATCCCTACATCGATCCGCTCAACTACATTCAGGTGGAGATGATTCGCCGCCTGCGCAAACTCGACGACAAGCAGGGCGAGGAGGCCATGGCCATCCGCGCGGTAATCGAATTGACGATCAACGGCGTCAGCGGCGGCCTGAAGAACACGGGTTGATTTCTGCGGCGCGGCTGGAGCCGGAAAATTTAGAAGATTGCTTTTTCAGGCCCGTGGTTCTGAGCTAGTCGGCGAGAGTTGTCATCGCAAATGAACGTGCGGAAATTATTCGGCCTGGGCCTGCTGGTCATTCTTCCGCTTAACGGCGTTCCTTCCGGATTGCTTTGGGGGCAGGAAGCCGCAACGGGTGGGGCCGGCGCGTTGGCCGATCTCAAACAGCATCCGGAGAGATGGCCCGCTCAACTGACCTTGAAAAGCGAGGTGCGCCTGACGATCACTTCGCAGAGCCGGGAAGTGGGGGCGATCGTTTCGCCCGCGGGCGCGACGGTGACGCTGGTTTCGGTGGATGACCCCACGCTGCAAATCGGGGTGGGCGCGGCCCGCGCCTCGGTCACACCGGACCAGACCGATTTATGGACGCGGGTCGCGCCATCGACGCAAGCGGTCCCGGCCACTGTGACGAATATTCCGGCCGCAGCGCCGCCGGTTCCAACTCCGCCTCCTCCTTTGGTTCACGTGGTCTCCACGCCTCCGCCTTCACCTGCGGCACCCTCGGTTCCCGCATCCGCCGTCACGGGGCCGCCGATCGTGCTTAACGTTGATGATCCGCCCAAGACCAATTACTCGAAGGCTGCCTTTCGTTTTTGGTCTCCCTCCTACACTCAACCGATTCGCGGCGTCATTGTTCTGGTGCCGGGGCTCAGTGGCGATGGGCGCGGTCAGACCACCGATGTGGCGTGGCAGGCTCTGGCGCAGAAATATCGCCTGGCGCTGGTCGGCTGTTTTCTTCAGGGCGGCTCTTACTATGAAGCTCAGCGAGGAACGGGGGATGCGCTGCTCGACGCGTTGAAGCAATTTGGCGAGCAGTCCAAGCATCCTGAACTGGAACGAGCGCCCCTGCTGCTTTGGGGCGAATCGGCGGGAGGGCAGTTCGATTACGATTTCGCCCTTTGGAAGCCGGAGCGGGTTATGGCCTTTGTGGTCAACAAGGGGGGCTATTATACGCGGGACGAGCCCGATTCGCGAATGCGGGCCGTGCCCGGCCTGTTTTTTCTCGGCCAGAAAGACAGCGATTTGCGGATCCAGGCGATCACTGCGATCTGGACGAATGGCCGCAGGGAGGGAGCTCTTTGGGCGCTTACTCCACAACAGAATTCCGGTCATGAATTCAGCAAGACCCCCGCCCTGGGCCGGATCTTTTTTGAAGCGGTGCTGAAAGCGCGCCTGCCCGACGATAACGGCTCATCGGACGAGGCGCCCGCGATGAAACCGATGGAAGAGGACAAAGGCTGGCTCGGTGACCTGACGACCCATGAGGTGCATGATGCCTCGACCGATGCGCAACCGGATCGCAAGGCTTCCTGGCTGCCCGATGCAAGTTCCGCGCAGGCGTGGAAAGCTTTCGTTTCGAGTCCGAATTAAACGAAAATCGCGGCCACGCTATCGGCCACGAGCTGCCCGCGCGGCGTGAGGCGGATCTGGCCGGCTTCCTCGAGAGCGAAGCCATCCGACTTTAATTTTTCCAGGCGCGCCGGGTCGGTGAGGAATTCCTCGCGGGCGACGCCTTCGCGCATGCGCAGGCCGAACATGATCCGCTCCTTCGCGCGGGTCGCGGCGTCGATTTCCTCCCGCTCTTCGCGCACCGATTCATTCCGCGCGATCCGCTCCTGATAGGCGGCGGTGTTCGGGACATTCTTCCAACGCAACGCGCCGATGGTGGAGCAGGCGCTGGGGCCCAGGCCGAGGTAATCCGCGCCGCGCCAGTAGGCGAGATTGTGCTGGGACTCGAATCCGGGCCGGGCGAAATTGGAGATCTCGTAATCGATGAGACCGGCCGCGCCGAGAAGCTCGCGGGTGCGCTCGAACATGGCGATCTCACGCGGCTCGTCCTGCTGATATTCACCGCGCTGCAAACGCTGAAAGAAAGGAGTGTCCTCCTCATAGGTGAGCGCGTAGGCGGAGACGTGGTTGGGCCGGCAGGCGAGCGCGCTCTGCACGGTTTCCTCCCAGGCAGATTCGCACTGGCCGGGCAGGGCGAACATGAGATCGATGTTAATGTTGGTGAATCCATGCTGGCGGAGAAGCGCGCAGGTCGGAGCGATATCCGCCGGCTCATGCTGCCGGCCCAGCAGTTGCAGCATGCCCGCATCGAACGATTGCGCGCCGAGGCTGATGCGATTGACGCCAGCCGCGCGCCAGGCGGCGGCTTTCTCCTCCGTGACGGTGGCGGGATTAACCTCCAGCGTGAATTCTTGTGGCGGATGGTTGGCTCTTTCCACGGCAATTTCGCAGGCGAGTTCCGCGAATAGTTCCGCGGATAAAATCGAGGGCGTGCCCCCACCGAAATAAATGGTGTCGAGAGCGAGGGGAAATTCCTCGCGGGCGCGTTGCCATTCGGTGCGAAGGGCCGCGACGAAATCGCGTTGCGCTGCCGCGCCACCCAGATGCACATGGAAGGCGCAGTAGGGGCACACCTTCGCGCAGAAGGGGACGTGCACGTAGAGGTGTCGAATCATGGGTTGATCAACTTAAACGAGATTTGAGAGATGGGAAGGATGGGGGCGATGGATGAGAAAAATCATGTTAATCTTATCAATCCTGTCCAAACTCCTTCGCTATGACTCTCCAACCTCTCCGCGCCGAAGTGATCGGGCAGGATCTGGCGCTGGCCTGGAATGATGGAAAGGAAAGCTTTATCCCGCTGGAGAAATTGCGGCGTTCGTGCCCGTGCGCGGCTTGCGGCGGGGAGGCGGACGTGCTCGGGAAGGTCGAGCGGCCCCAAGTCAGTTACGGGCCGCAGAGTTTCGCCCTGCGCTCCTTTCGGTTCATCGGCGGCTACGCGTTTCAGCCGACGTGGAACGACGGGCATGATTCGGGTCTTTATCCCTTCCGGCTCCTCCGGGCCCTGGATGAAAACGACCATGCCGCCGCGTGAATTCCAGACCCCGCGCGATAAACGCGAGGAGCTCAAGACT
>JAMFSY010000015.1 GCA_026225555.1 Methylacidiphilales bacterium | reverse complement strand
CTCGACAAGCTCAGGATGACAGAAATTGAGAGCGGGCCCTTTTCTCGCAAGCTCCGAGGCTACGGCGAGGCTCTCACCGGGGGCCCGGCCTTTTGCTTTCATGAAAGGCTCAGGTATCGTAATGGATCATGTTCTTCCTCGTTTATGTTAGCTCCGCGACACAGCTTTTATCGGAGGAAAAGTTGCTGGAAATCCTGGAGGCCAGCCGAAGGAATAATCAGAAGCAGGACATCACGGGCCTTCTCCTTTATAAGGACGGAAATTTCATGCAATTCCTGGAGGGGCCGAAAGAGAACGTCTGCACGCTGGTGGAGAAAATCGAGCAAGACCCGCGTCACCGGGGGGTGATCAAGCTCTTGCAGCAGGAACAACCGGAACGGGAATTCTCCGACTGGGCGATGGGATTCAGGCGCCTGGGGTCGGAAGATTTGCCGGAAGTGCCGGGCTACAGCGACTTCCTGGATCTTCCCCTGACGAGCGATCAATTTGTCCAGCGGCCTTCGCAGAGCTTGAAACTGCTTTTGAACTTTAAGAAGATTATGCGGTAGAGGCGTTATTCTGACGGATCGAGGGATCAGCTTCCGGCATTTTTCCCACCGTTGCGGACGGTGCGCGCCGACCGGAGGCTGATCCCTCAACCCGATAGGCACAAAAAAACCGCCGGCGCACAGAGTGCAGCGGCGGCTTTTTTGTTCCGAAACCGTTACGGAGAGTTGGCGGGAATGTTGCCGCCACCGGGGACGGAATTAGCTGCGACCGCAGGAGGGGGAAATACCTGGAGCGTGACGCGGTAGACGGTGCCTTTATTGCTGGGGCCGCCGTAGTAGGTGGTGCCGTAGAGATTGCCGTCGTTGCCGGGGACGATCGAATTCGGGATCGTGCCAAGCTCCGAACCGTTCGTGCCGCTGAAGGAAATCAGCGTCAATAAAGCGCCGGTATCGGTAACCTGAAAGACAGTACCATTGTCATGGGCTCCGCCGGTGGAAGTTGTGCCGCAGAAGTTGACGCCGCTCCACTGGACCTGGCTCGATTTGATATGGAGGTTCTGATAGAGGCTCTCGAGGTAGAAAAAGCCGTTGCTCCACGGAACGAGGGCCGAATCGGGGTGCGCGCCATTGGCGCCATTGAAGGAGACGATCGTATTCAGGCCGCCCTTGGTCGAATAGGTGAAGACGGTGCCCATGTTGTTCGTGCCGCCATTGTAGGTCGTGCCGTAGAAGTCACCGTCAGCGAGCTGACCGAGATGGGAGTGGGGATTCGCGCCGTTCGCGCCGTTGAAGTCGAGCATCGTCGTCATCTTGCCTTCCGGGGTGAGTTGGAAGATGGTGCCGTCGTTGCTTGTGCCGCCGCCGGAGGTGGTGCCGTAGAAGTTATTATCCGATCCGCGGATGAGGCCCTGCGGATTGGCGCCGTTGGCGCCGCTGAAGTTGACGATGGTTTTCATGTTCCCATCGCGGGTGATCTTGAACAGGGTGCCCTTGCCGTTGCCGCCGCCGTTGGAGGTGGTGCCATAAAGGCCGCCGTCCGAACCGAGCAGCAGGCCGGAGATCGGCGAAGCGCCGTTGGGTCCGCTGAAAGAAACCACGGTGCGGAAATCGCCCTTGGGCGTGAGCTGGAAGATGGTGCCGAGGTTATGGGCGCCGCCGCTGTAGGTGGTGCCGTAGAGATTGCCATCGGTCCACTCGACCAGGCGGGATTCGGGGCTCGAGCCGTTGGCGCCGTTGAAATTGACCAGCGTCTTGATCGGCGAGTTGAGAGGAACCTCGAAAAGAGTGCCCTTGCCGCCGGTGCCGCCGCTGTAGGTGGTGCCGTAGAAATTACCGTGCGGGCCTTGGACAATGCTTTCCGGATTGGAACCGTTATCGCCGCTGAAAGTGACGAGAGTCTCCAGGGTTTGGTCCGCGCGTAGGGCCAGCGAGGAAAGGATTCCTCCCAGAGCAAGAAGACGCAGCAGATGGATTCGAGTGGGTTGCATGGTCATGATTACAGGGGTTAAGTGTCGCTGCGCTTGAATGTTTGTCTAAAGCAGCAAATCGCCGGAAGAGTGGAACAAAATTTTTTTATTTGCAAGCGCGATTAACAAAGTGCTGGACAAGTCTTCTGGTAAGGCAACATTGCATGCCCGGCATCATTCAGGAGAGAAGAGGATCTCATAAGTCGTTAATTAAGAGGCTAATCTTTAGCGGGGCCTTTCTCTCCGCCATGGCAAAAGTTAATCTTTTTAATTAATTTACGCCAAATCGCACTTTTTCGGTTGCGTTTCTTTTCCTCTTCGATAATCATCGGCCCCACAGCAGGCTGGTGTAGGAACGCTATCTGCTGAGGAGAAAATCGTGAAAAATTTACCCATTCTACTTACGTTGATGGCAGCCGTTTCGGCTGGACCATTGATTGCCCAGGAGTTGCCTCGCCCTTCGATGGCGCGGACGGATCAGAAGAATCCCCTGCCGACCGACTACAATATGAAGGTGGGTCCCGTCCTGCTCAATTTCACCGGCTCGGTGGAAGGTGATTATGACGATAATATCGGCCTGACAAACTCGGGAACAAAGTCCGACTTTCTCATCACTCCCGAGGTGGGCATCGCGGCCCAATGGCCTGTCACGCAAACGAACACGCTGAGCCTCTCCACTTCGATTGGTTATACGAAGTACATGATTCATCCGCAGTTCGACACGGATCATATTCTGGTCGCGCCGGATTCAACGTTGTCGTTCGATATCTACACGGGAGACTTCAAGATTAACATCCATGACTCCTTCTCCTACCAGCAGGATCCCGTGGACGAAGCGGCTCTCAGCCACGTCGTTAACTTCAATCGCTTCGAGAATATCGCCGGCATCGGCGTGTTGTGGGATTTGAACAAGGTCATCCTGAACCTGAATTACGACCATATCAACTTCCTCTCGACGGGACTTCAGACCGATACCGGCGCGGAGCTGCCTGATGCGGGCGCTTTGAGCTACACGGCGGACCAGGTTTCCGGTTCGGCGGAACTGCACATGAGCTCCACGCTCATCGGCGGAGTTGAAGCGGCGGCTTCCCGTCGCACTTATAATGACTTCAGCGGCGACTACGACCAGTTGAGCGCGGGGCCGTTCATGAAGATCCAGATCAGCGATCATATCAAGGCGCAGGTTTCGGGCGGTTGGGAATATATCAATTCCCCGGCCAACTCCTTCAACCCGATTGCGGAGACCGGGGTCATTGGACCAGGCTACGCGGCGGGCTCCCAGAGCAGCTACTACTTCAACGTGACTTTCGATCACGAGGTGAACAAGTACTTCCTCCAGCGCTTGTCGCTCGGGCATGAAATCGAGCTCGGTCTGCTCGCTGAGGAAAGCGATGTCTCCTACATCAATTACTCGGCCAGCTGGCACGTCAATCAGCACCTGAATCTTTCGTTGAATCTCGGTTATCAGGATGTGGAGGAGAACGGCGGCTTGATCTCGGCTTCCTCGTTCGACATGTTCACGGCCGGCGTGCAGGCGAATTTCCCGATCACGAAGAGCATTTCGGGTGCGGTGATTTATCAATTCTCGGATAAAAGCGCGGATGTCGATAACGAAGGCTACACTCAAAATCGTGTGGGCCTCCTGTTAACGTATCATTTTTAATGTATTTTTAGCTGGGTTTGCTATTTAATGCGCTGATGGGAGCTGTTTTACCTAAAAAGGTTTCAAAACTTTTCTGTTGCCTTGCAACAGTCAGCCTTGCCGCCTTTGCGGCGGGGTTGGGCACTGCCCTTCACGGGCAGATGACCAACGCCCCGGGCCTGCCGCAGGATCCGGTTAATCTCGGCGGCCCGGAGTCGGTGAATTCCAGCACGGCGGCGCAGCTCAATTCGATGGACGCGCTGAACAACGACCGGAAGCTTGCGGTCGGCGATAGCGTCAGTTACCGCGTGATCGAGGAGCAAAAAGATCCCGTTTTTCTGACGGTGAAAGATTCCGGCGAACTTTCCATCCCGCTGGTCGGCCTCTATCCTGTCCTGGGCAAGACCTGCAAGGAGGTCGCCATGGAATTGAGGCCGCTCCTGCAAAAAGACTATTTCTACAAGGCGACTGTCATCGTCGGCCTGGAGACCCAAAGCACCCGCTCGCTCGGCAAGGTCTATATCATGGGCTATGTCCATGCCCAGGGCGCGATCGAGTTGCCCTCCAATGAAGCGCTCACCGTCAGCAAAGCCGTGTTGCTGAACGGCGGCCTGGCCGATTTCGCGGACAAACATCACGTGAAGTTGATTCGCAAGGGCCCCGATGGCAAGAACACGACCCGGAATGTCGACATCGACGCCATCTATAAGGGCAAGTCGACCGACGACCCTGTGCTGCAACCCGGCGACACGATCAACGTCCCCGAGAAACTGATCAATATCTAAGGCTTCCTATGGACTACGCCGTACAAGCAAGCGTCTGGGGCCGGTTTCGCGTCCAGGCCAGACGCTACATCGCCGCCACACGCCGCATTTGGTGGCTCCTGCCGCTGACCATCAGCGTGGGCACCTGCGTCGCCGCGTGGATCGTCTCGCAGATGCCTCCGGCCTACCTTTCCACCGGCCGCATGATTTACGCCGGGCAATACCAGCTCGCCAACGAAGGCGCCATCTACAACGAACAGATCGCCAATTATTTCGGCACCCAGATCCAGCTGCTCAGCGGCGGCCAGGTGCGGGAGGATGCGCTCACCCGGGTCGCCGCGCTGCACCCCGATCTCAAGCCGGAAGATCCCACCTACAAAGTCAGCCAGATTCCGCAGGCCTCCATGCTCATCCTCTCGGTCACGGCCAAGGACCCGGTCTTTGCCCAAGCCTTCCTCGATGCCTGCATGGATTCCTATCTCGACGAGAAAAAGAAGATGCGGGAGGACCAATCCGGTTCCGCCATCGTCGGCCTGAAGCAGGAGATGGAAAGCCTCGACGCGGTGATCGATAAGAACGAGACCGAAATGCTCGAATTCCAGAAGGTGAACAACATCGGCTTCATCGAGCAGGAAGGGAACAGCGCCGCCAAATATCTCGACCAGCTCAACCAGCAACTCTCCGAGCTCCAGTCCAACTCCAACCTGCTCGGCATGCTCGACCTCGACCAGAACCTGGATCGCCAGCAGTCCCAGGCTCCCGCCACTCCGGCGAACGCCGCAGACGCCGCCAATAAATCGGACCAGGCGCTCACCAGCTTCGGCCCGATTGCCGATTACCAGCGGGCGCGCCAGCAGATCGCTCTCTATAAGGCGCAGTTGGCCGACATGTCCCGCCGCCTCAAGCCGAAGCATCCCGATGTCATCGCTTTGAACCTGCAAATCGAGCGGCAGGAAGATCTCATCGCCACTCTTCGCGTTCAAAGCCAGGAAGCCCTGAAGACTCACCAGGAAGACATGCAGTTGCAAATCCAGAATCTCAAAAATGAGATCAAGGTGCAGGAAGCCAAGGCGCTCGATCTCAGCGGACGCCTGGCGGAATTCAACCGCCTGAAGACCAAGGCCGACCGCGCCAAGCAGGAATACGACAACCTGCTCGCGAATTTCCACAGTGTCGATGTCGGCAAGAATGTCAGCCAGGACCCGCTCACCATTTATGAGCGCGCCTCACTCGCCGTCTCGGTCAAGCCGGGCTGGGGCAAGATCTTCCTCGCGGGCATCGGCGGCGGGTTGATCCTTGGCATGATCGTCCTCTTCATCATCGACCAGACCGACGACCGGATCAGTTCGCTGATGGAATTGCAGGCCCAGTTCCCCGAGCATCTGCTGGGGCAGATTCCACAGGAGAAATTCGCGACGGGCGAATCGCTGCTTCGTTCCGACGACGACCGGCAGGCGCTACTCGAATCGTTCCGCACGCTACGCTCCTCCCTCATCTTTTTGCCCATCGAGGGCAAGCGGCCCAAGACCATCGTCGTCACCAGCGCCCTCCCCGATGAAGGCAAGACCACCGTCGCCTCGAACCTCGCGGTCACGCTCGCCTTCTCCGGCGCGCGGACGCTGATTGTCGACGCCGATCTTCGCCGCGGTCAGGTCAGCCGCGTTTTTGGCGCGACGGAGTGCAACGGCTTTTCCAACATTCTCCTGCAAAAGATGCCGTGGCGCGAGGCGGTCTACATGACCTCCACGGAGAATCTCTTCATCCTGCCCTGCGGCCCCGCGGTGCAGCACACCTCGGAGCATCTGCTCGGCAAGGTCACCGACCAGTTCCTCCTCGATGTCTACGATCACTTCGACTACGTGATTTTCGACAGCCCGCCGGTCATCATCATCGATGACACGCTCTGCCTCGCGCCGAAGATCGACGCCACGATTTTCGTGCTCCGGTTCAACCAGTCCTCCGTCCGCTCCAGCCGCCGCGCGCTCGAGTTGCTGTCCCACCGTCAGGTCAACGTCATCGGCATCGTTTGCAACGGCGTCACGATCTCGGAGACGGAATACAACTACAACTATAACTACCGCCAGTACGGCAACCGCTACGCCGAGGTCAAGCCGACCCCGTCGTAGGCCTCGTGTCTCTTCGAGAAGGCGGGAAACGGCCCTTCGGTTTCCGCCGGTCCTGATCGAAAACGGACGAGGCCTTAGCCCATGAACGATCCCCTGGTTACCCGGCGAAGCGCCCGGATCGTCCGACGCCGCGCCTTTGCGCTGATGAACCGGCCCCGGTCCATTTTGGGCCTGGCAGTGAATCTTGTTTTTCCCTTCGTCGCCCGCTGGAGGAAATGAGCTGATTCCAAATGAGGATACGAAGAGCTGGCCGAAAAAGGTCGTCATCCTGAGCTCGTCGAAGGATCAGTTCTGCCGCCTTCTACCTCCGAGGCAGAACTGATCCTTCGCCGAGCTCAGGATGACTGAATTTGGAGAGATATATTTTTCGGCGAGATCGGAGCGCAGGTAGTGTCCTAATTTGAATCTCTCTTCCGGTTCCGAGACTTCGCAACATAGCGCAGGGCAATTGCACACACCACGCATAGAGCCACCGCGATCCAATCACTTACCCCGAAAACGAAGCAGATTATGTGGAAAATTGTATAAGCCACGAATCCCGCGATAATCCACAACAGTCCGCGCAAAATCCACCGTGCATTCATTGATCGCACGGTATCACCGTTCTCCTACACAGAGACAGCTTTCAAACTGAGACACTACCGGAGCGCAGGAGCTTCGACAATTGCGGGGGAACGGGTTAAACAAGCGTTGGACTCGTCATGCGAATTCTATTTCTCAGCAGCAGCCTGGAACCGGGGCGCGATGGCGTGGGCGATTATGTCCGCCAACTGGCGGCTGGTTGCCTGCGGCTTGGGCACGAGTGCGCCCTGCTGGGCCTGAGCGATCCTTGTCTCGCCGAGACAGTTGATTCCCACCTGGAAACCGCGGACGGAAAAATGCCGCTGCTGCGCCTGCCCGCGACGATGGACTGGGCGGGCCGTTTGGAACGGGCCCGGATTTTTCGGGATCAATTCCGGCCCGACTGGATCAGTCTGCAGATCGTGCCCTATGCCTTTCATCCCCGCGGGGTCCTGCTGCTTTTCAGCGCGCGGCTTCGCCGCCTCACCCAGGGCCGGGCGGTGCATCTCATGTTCCATGAATTGTGGCTTGGCGCGGGCACGCCGTCGCCTTTTCGCTACCACGTGATCGGCGCCTTCCAGCGCCTTGGCATCGATGGCCTGCTGCGCCGCCTGCAACCGAGGCGGGTGACGACCTCGAACCCGGTCTACGCCTCGATGCTGCGCAATCTGCAGGCCGAGGCGGCGGTGCTTCCGCTTTTCGGCAATATTCCCGTCGTGAAAACCAGAAGCGCCACGACCGCGCGGGGCGGCACCGGGATCGCGGAAGTCGATCGCGGGAATTGGTGGATTGGGCTCTTCTTCGGCGCGCTGCATGAGCAATGGAAACCGGAGCCGTTCCTGACCGTGCTGGAGCGCGCGGCGCGCCGGAGCGAGAAACGGATCGCCCTGGTCTCCGTCGGACGGATGGGAAGCGCGGGCGAGGCGATCTGGAAAAAAATGGAAAATAATTACGGCAGCCGGATCAACTTTTCCAATCTCGGGGAGCAACCGCCGGAGATCATTTCCCCGCTGCTGCAATCCTCCGATTTCGGCATTGCCGCTTCGCCGTGGCAATTGATCGGCAAGAGCGGCGCGGCGGCGGCCATGCTCGACCATGGGCTTCCGGTCATCGTCACGCGGGACGACTTCCAGCCCTATGTGCGACCGAGCCAGCCGCCTTCGGACGATCCGCTCATCCATCGTTTTGACTCCCACCTCGAGGCGAAGCTGGCCGCGGGTCTGCCGAAACGTCCGCCTGTGTCGCGGGTGGATGAGATCGCGGCGCGTTTCTGCGAGCTTCTTTCCACGGCACCGCCGTCCGCGTCATGAAAATCCTGATCTCCTCCTATGTTTTTTCGCCAAGCGTGGGTGGCATCGAGACCGTCTCGGCGCTGATCGCGCCGGAGTTTGTGAAGGCGGGACATGAGGTCATTCTCCTGACTCATACGGAGGAGGACGATGGCCGGACGTGGCCGTTCGAAGTGGTGCGGCGTCCCGGCTTCTGGAAGATGATGGAGCTGGTCAAGTGGTGCGATGTCTATTTCCAAAATAACATCAGCCTTTCTTACGCATGGCCGCTGGTCTTCGTGCGCAGGCCGTGGGTGATCGCCCATCACACCTGGCTCGGGCGGTTTCAGGGCGACCAGGACTGCAAGGGCGAATTGAAGCGCCGCCTGCTGAGGTACGGTTTTAATGCGACGATCAGCCGGGCGGTGGCGCGCGATATTCCGGTGCCATCCACCATTGTCGGCAATCCTTATTCCAAGGATGTCTTCAAGGCGAGGCCCGAGATCTCACGGGTCCGCGAGCTCGTCTACCTGGGCCGGCTCGTCTCGGACAAGGGAGTGGATATGCTGATCGAATCGGTGGCCGATTTGAAGGAGCGCGGCCTGGCACCGTGCCTGACGATCATCGGTTCCGGGTCGGAAGAGCAGACGCTGAAAGACCTCGCGAAGGCGCGGCAGGTCGAAGATCAGGTCGTCTTCACCGGCTCGAAGGGCCCCGCCGAGATCGCGGAATTGCTCAATGCCCACCAGATCATGGTCGTTCCTTCCCAGTGGCCGGAGCCGTTTGGCATCGTGGCGCTGGAGGGCATCGCGAGCGGTTGCGCACTCGTGGCTTCCGATGCGGGCGGATTACCCGAGGTGGTGGGCCGTTGTGGGATCACCTACCCGCTGGGGGACCGGGCGGCCCTGACCGATTCGCTTTATCGCCTGCTGACCGATCGGGAATTGCGGCAACGTTATCTGCGGGACGCGCAGGCGCATTTGTTGAAGTTCGACCCCGCGACTGTCGCGAGCAAGTATCTCGATGTCTTCACCCAAGCCATCGAACCGCTGCCGATTTTATGCAGGTAACCTACACGTCGCCGAATCGGTCGCACCACTATCTCTACGCGTCGGCCCTGGCGCGGGCGGGATGCTTGCACTGTTTTGTCAGCGGCTTCTCCCGCTTCAGCCGGCGCGCGGCGCTGCCCGAGGCGGAGGGAAAAATTCGGAGGGCTGATCATCTCCAGAATATCTATCTCGCGAGCCTGAGGCTGCGCCTGCCCGGCATCGCGAGCGAAGAACTGGCTTACCTGAGCAAGATTTGGCTCGACCGCCTTTCGGAAAAGCCGGCGCGGGAATCGGATGTCTTCCTCTTCTATAGCGGGGCCGGTTTACGGACCGCCCGGCGGCTCGGCGCGACCGGAACGGTGCGCGTGGTGGAGGCAGTGAATTCCCACGTGCTCGTGCAGGAGGAGATCATGCGGGAGGAGCATCGGCGGCTGGGACTTCCCGCCCCGCGCTTTCATCCGCGCGAAGTGGCGCGGCGCGTGGAGGAATATCAGGTGGCCGATGCGATTCTATGCCCGTCGTCCTTCGTGAAGAAATCCTTCGAGCAGCAGGGACATCCCGCGGATCGCGTTCACGTCGTGCCCTACGGAATTTCACTCCAGCCGCAAACACCTGAAGCGGGCGGTGGGACGAAGGAGACTTTCCGTGTGCTCTATGTCGGGCAGATCAGCCCGCGCAAGGGTCTGCGTTATTTGTTCGAGGCATTCGCGAAGTTTCGCCACCCGCACAAAGAGCTTTGGATCGTGGGCCCGACGACCCGTCCGACCGGGATCGAAGATGTGACTCCGCCGGAGAATACCCGCTTCCTGGGCGTGCTGAAAGGCGACGACCTCGCGCGGGCGTACCGGGAGGCCGACGTGTTTGTGCTGCCGACGGTGGAGGAGGGTTTGGCGCTCGTACTTGGCGAGGCGCTTTCGTTCGGCGTGCCGGTCATTGCCACGGTGAACAGCGGCGGGGCCGATTTGTTCCGGGATGGCGTGGAGGGTTTTCTCGTGCCCATTCGCGCGCCGGAGGCGATCACCGAAAAGTTGCAACAGCTCGCCGACGAACCAGGCCTGCGGGCCCGCATGTCCCTCGCCGGACGGGCCCGGGCGCAGAATCTCCAAGGCTGGGAGAGCACGGGGAAGTTGTTGGTGGAGACGCTGGCGGGGCTGAGGAAATCGTCGCCCTGAGCAGGCGGAGGCCCCGGCCCCGATCGACCGGTTTTACGCCCGCATATTTTCGGATCGTTCTGGGCGACACCGCCTGTTAGCATCCCGTTCCGTGACCCCGCCCCCGTCCACGACGATCAAAGAATCCTTCGCCCGGACTCCCTTCCAACGCGTCGATCCGCGGACCCTGCCCGAGCCGGTGAACTCTCCCGGGGCGATCAAGCTTCTGCGCGCGACCCTGATAACGCTGATCCTCGTGCTGGTCTTCGAGGGCCTGGCGCGAAAACTCCAGATCAAGGGCACAAACGTCGTCATCTTTTTGCTGAAGGATGTGATCGTGGCGGCGCTGGGCATCCAGATCGTGCGCATGCACCGGCCCAAGATGATTGATTGGTTCTGGACGGCGTATCTGGTGGAGATCGCGCTCTTCCTGCCCGTTATTATTTCCACGGCATGGCACGATCCTGTTCTCGCGGTCTTCGGCGCGAAGGAGTATCTGCTTTATCCCATCGTCGCCTTCGCCGTGTTTATCTCTTTCGCCAAGGCGAAGACGAGCGAGATGATTTCCTTTTTTCGCTGGCTGGCCCTGCTCGTTCTTCCCACCGCCGGCATCGCGATTCTGCAAATCCGCCTGCCCCCGGACCACTGGCTGAACCTCTCGGTCGAGGGTACGGATCTCGATGGTTTCAGCGCGGGCGGACAGCTTCGTGTCTCCTCCACGTTCTCCTTCGTCGCGCAGTATTGCGCGTTCATCAACGCCGAGGTGTTCCTCGTCATGGCCGCCCTCAATAATCTGCGCGACGTGAAGTGGTACCTGAGGGGCTTCTATCTGCTCACCGTGCCGCTGATGATCATCAGCAGCTATATCACGGGTTCGCGCGGGGCGGTACTGGTCAACTGCGCCATCATCGCGATCGCGGCGGCTCTTTCGCTGATGCGATTCCAAGTCCGCAGCGCGTTGCGTGTCATTCTCATCATCGGCGGCCTGTTGATCACGCTGGTTGTGGCCCATCAGGTTTTGCCGGACGCCTTCAGCGCCTACTCCACGCGCGAAGAGGGGCACCTGCTGGGCGCGAGCACGGAGATCCAACAACGCATCTATGGCTCGCTTTTCGATTGGATGGGCGATGCGTTTTCCACGCCCTTCTTCGGCTATGGCCTGGGCATCATGAGCAACGGCTCGGAGCTGCTCAGCTCGTATGCCTATGAGCAGCGGGCCTCGGCCTGGACGGAGACCGATTTCGCCACCACACTTTTCGAGGGCGGTCTATATCTCGTGATTATCTGGTACGCTTTCCGTTACTTCGTGATCTATCAGGTCACGCGTCTTTACATGCGGTCGGTGAATGGCGAATTCGCCCTGCCCGGCGCGTTCTGCGTCGGCTTTGTCATCGTCATCGGCCTGAGCGGCACGCTGGCGATCCAGCCGCCCATCGCCATCTGGTGGTGGCTTTCGGTGGGGTCAGGTCTGCTTTTCTGGTGGAAATCGATCGAGCCGAAAGAGGACGCGGATGGGAATGTCGGAGCACCGCCGCCTGTGCAGGAAAAGAAAATCCGGGGACAAAGCCCCTACGCCGCGCGCCTGCACGCCCAGAGCAAGACGCCCTGATCCCGGCGCGACGATCCTGTCCGCCCGCGCCCCGTCATGATTTTCATTTTCGATTCGCACCCGGTGCAATACAAGGCGCCGATTTATCAGCGGCTGCAACAATTGCGGCCCGGCGGCTTCAAGGTTTTCTACGCGAGCGATTCAACCATGCGCGGCCATCGCGACCGGGATTTCGCCGCCGTGGTGGCCTGGGACACGCCGCTGCTGGACGGCTACGCGCATGCGGTTTTGAATAACGAACGAGGCACGCCGTTCCAGGGCTTTCGCACGCTGACGGGCCGGGGCATCTTCAGCCTGTTGCGGCGGGAACGGCCGAGAGCGGTCCTAATCTCGCAGTTCCTTTACGAGTTTGATCTGGCCACCTACCTGAGTTGCCGCCTGCTCGGTATTCCGATCTGGATCCGGCACGAGACGCAGGACGAGGCCTTTGTGCGTCCCGCGTGGAAATCGATTCTGCGAAACCTGTTTTATCGCGCGGCTTATGCGGGGGTCAGTCACGCCTTCTTTATTGGCGCGCTCAGCCGTGAGCATTTGCGGCGGCATGGCATGCCGATGCGGCGCATGAGCTTCGCGCCCTACTGTACCCCGGTAACGCTGGGCATCACCGCGGAGCGGCAACGCGAATGGCGGGAGTCGATCCGGCGGCGACTAAACATCGGCCCGGATGAAACGGTGCTTCTCTTTTCCGGCAAGTTCATCGAGAAGAAAAATCCGCAACTGATCCTGGAAGCGCTGCGGCTCCTGTCGATCGAGGAGCGAAAACGGATCGCGCTGATTTTTGTCGGCTCCGGTCCGCTCGAGGAGACGTTGCGCGCGCAGGCGGCGGAGTTCCGCGACCGCGTTCACTTCACCGGCTTCGTCAACCAAGCGGAAATCCCCCAGTACTACACGGCGGCGGATGTCTTGCTGCTCCCTTCCCGCCGGGCGGGCGAGACTTGGGGGCTGGTGGTGAACGAGGCGCTCCAGGCCGGTTGCGGCGTGGTGATGACCTCCGCAGTCGGCTGCCATCGTGAGTTCGGTGACTGGGAGAAAGTGCGCGTCATCGCGCCGGAGGATGCGCGCGCCTGCGCCGCGGCGATACAGGAACTGGCGAGCCAACCGCGGTCTTTCGATTGGTGCGCGGAGGCGATGAAGGCTTACAGCGTAGAAGCGGCGGCGGAAGCCATCGCGGTGGAGATGGACCGGGTGGAAAGCGCCGCCAACAACCGTCATCCCGATGACAGCACCGTGAAAGCGATTAATTAATGGCGCACGCTTCCACGAGGATTCTGGTTTACCGGCTGGGCAGCCTGGGCGATACCGTGCTGGCGCTGCCGTGCTTTCGACTGATCCAGAAAACGTATCCGCAGGCCACGATCACGGTGCTGACGAATGCGCCGGTTTCGGGCAAGGCCGCGCCGCTGGAATCGGTGCTCGCGGGCTCCGGGCTCATCGATGAGGTCATCCACTATCCGGTCGGGCTGCGCGATCTGCGGCAACTCGCCGCTTTGCGTTCACGCCTGCGCGCCGGGCGGTTCGACCTGCTCATCTCGCTCGCTTCCGCGCGAGGGTTGGCGGCGAGCGTGCGCGATTATCTCTTCTTCAAGGCGTGCGGGATTCCACGAATCATCGGCATTCCTTTTCTCAAGCGGGATCTCGTTTGCGGTTTGCGCGAGGGAGGCGCGCTTTATGAATCGGAAGCGGAGCGGTTACTGCGCCGGATTCGCTCCCTCGGCCACGCCGACCTGCGCGAGCGCCAGTGGCTCGATCTGGGCCTGACGGCAGAGGAACGCGCCGAAGCCGCCCGGCTTTTGCGCGAGACCGGCCAGGGCGGGACTTTCCTCGCAGCGAGCCTCGGAACGAAGACGCCGCTCAACGATTGGGGCACGGCGAATTGGACGCGGCTTCTAACGGAATTAAGCCGCGCCCATCCCCAATGGGGGCTCGTGCTGCTGGGCAGCGCGGATGAATCCGGCCGCAGTGAAATGCTTCTGGAAAACTGGCAGGGACCGCGCGCCAATCTTTGCGGGAAGACCTCGCCCCGGGTGAGTGCCGCCGTGCTGGAAAAAGCGGCCCTCTATATCGGGCATGACAGCGGCCCGATGCATCTTGCCGCCGCGAGCGGAACGCGCTGCGTGACGATTTTCTCCGCGCGTTGCCCACCGGGCCAATGGTTCCCGATGGGCGAGGGCCACGCGAATCTTTATCCGTTGGCCTATTATAATCCGCAGCGGACGGCGGAACTGGCTTATCAGCAGGAAGCGCTCGCCTCGATCCAAGTGGAGGAGGTGCGGGCGGCGTTGGAAGAGAAAATCGCGCTTTCCTGATTCGTCGTTCCCAACCGGCCTTTTTTCTCCGGGATGGAGTTTTTTCCGATCCTGCCACATGCTCGCGCCACCGATGTCCGCGCCACTCAAGACCTACACGCAGAACTCGCCCTATGAGAGTCCCTGGAGTTTGCGGGAGAAGATCGGCATGGCACTGTGGCAATTCTGCTGGGCCTTCTTTTGCGCGTGGACGCCGAAGCCGCTGAATGGCTGGCGATTGCTTTGGCTGCGCCTGTTCGGCGCGCGGATCTCGGGCCGGCCCTTCGTGCATCAACGCGCGCGAATCGCGTTGCCCTGGAATCTGACCCTTCATGATCGCGCCTGCCTGGGCGATGGCGCGCATGCCTACAGCCTGGGCGAAATCGAGATCCACGAGGCGGCAACGGTGGCGCAGGAGGTTTATCTTTGCACCGGCACGCATCAATTCGACAGCCCCACCCTCCCCCTGCAAACGGCCAAGATCACCATCGGGCCGGGCGCGTTTGTCTGCGCGCGCGCCTTCGTCCTGCCCGGCATCACGATCGGGGAGCGGGCCATCGTGGGGGCGTGCGCGGTGGTGACGCGGGATGTCGAGCCAGGGGCCCGGGTGGCGGGAAATCCCGCCGTAGCAGTGCGGGCCGTTTCCAAGTAACGTGGGTAGCCGTCGGCCTATCTACACACGCTAGAACTCTGCGACTATTTGCTTGAAGCGACTCACGATCAAGCTGAACTCGTAGGAATTTGGTCTGACTCGCAACTACTCCTTCGATTCGCATTTTCGGTCGTAGCGGTTGCAAATTCGGTCGCCCGTTGGAGAGCAAACAGGGAGTGATTCGAACGTACGGGATTGCTTGGCTTCAGACCTATCGAAGTCATTATGAGGTCTCCCTTACTCCCATGTTTCGATGAACCCCGCTCGCATTTTGCTCTCACTTTTTGTCGGCTTGTGCCTTCTCAACGCGTCGGCGTGCGCTCAAAACCCGAGACAACTGGCCATACAGGAGGCGGAAAAGAGTCCGATGATTTTTGAGGCAAAGTGGTAGACCAGAACGGCAAACCAATTTCAGGAGCTACGGTGACAATCACCGGCCTCTACGCAGGCCGGGACGATCATCACCGGGCTGTTGCACGACGACGAAAACAGCGCGTCGAACCTTCTCATGGCCGCCCGTTATTACAACGCGGTGGGGGCGAGCGAAAAGGCGGTGACCTTCGCCATGCGCGCCACGCAGAGCGACCCGGCCTACAAACCCGCGGCGATTTTCATGGCGATCCAGGAACTGGCCAGCCCTTCTTCTCATCAGACCGGCGTCGATGGCCTGATGAAAATCGTGGACGGGGACGATGCCTATTCTTATCTGGCCATCGCGGGAACTCGGTCTGTGGGGCAGTACGGCGGTGGACGACGCAAAGGCTCGGTTCGCAGCGGAACTTCCCCGGCTCGTTTCGCGGCCACCGGGCGGATAGTCCACCCACTTTATTGTTCAAACCCAAAATATTAATTTCCACTATTCAGTCTCGCTCCCACCCTCCGAGAAGGTAGATAAGAGTGTCCGTGAAATCTTCGGTCTATAAATCGCCCTCACGACTGGGCATCCTGATCCTGACTCTCCTTGCGCTCGCGATGGGCGGCGCGACAGTGCTCTGGGAGCAGGCCCTCCTCGCCCTGCTGGGGGCGATTCTGCTTCTGGCCGCACCGACCTGTCGCTCGATTGGCCGTTGGCCCAACGTGCTGCTTCCTGCGCTCCTTGTGCTGGCATTGGCGGCGTTTCTTCCCGCCGCCTGGGCGCCGGCTCCCCTTTGGCGTCAACATCTCACTGGACTGGCCGCGAGCGTGCAAACGACCCTGCCCGGCTCGCGCACGCCGCAGCCGTGGCTGACCATCCAGGCCTGTTGCCTGCTGTTCGTCGGACTCGTCTGGGCCTACTACGTCCTGAGCCAGATTTGGAATGAAAAGATGCGGTTGCAGGCCGTGCGGGTGCTGGTGCTCGGCGTGGGCCTGCTGGCAGCCGTCGCGGTCGTGGCTTTCTGCACCGGCTTTCACGTGCCCAACTGGGACCAGGAAGAAAATCGCGGCTGGTTTCCCAATCGCAACCAAACGGCGGATGTCCTGGCCATCTGCGGCGTGATCAACTACGCGTTGATCTACGATTGCCTGCGAAAGGGGCGCCTCTCCGGCTATCTCTGGGCGGCCACGATTGCGCTCATCGGCGCGGCGCTGGTTGTCAGCTACTCGCGGTCCGGCATCGTGATGTTCTTTGGCGGAATTATCCTCTGGCATCTCTGGCCAGTGCATCGTCGCCGGAAAAATCCCTACACGGTCAAGTGGCTGACCCTGAGCCTGGCGCTTGTCTTCACGCTGCTGACGCTCTTCTTTCTTTTTGGCGGCGACACCCTTGCCCGTTTCGAGGGCCAGCCCCGCGACTCCGTGCATGACGCGCATTACCGCGTGGCGATCCAGAAGGACGCGCTGCGCTTCTCACTCCAGTCGCCTTTCCTCGGCGTGGGGCTGGGGAATTTCGAGCCGCTCTTCGCGTCGTACCGTCAGGAATCGGCCAACGCGAATCGCGCCATCCATCCCGAAAGCGATTGGCTTTGGGCCGCGTGCGAACTGGGCTGGCTTGGGCCGTTGATCTTCCTCGCGGGAATCATTTGGTGGCTGAAACGGTGCCTGCCCTTTGAATCCAAACCGGGCGAGTCGTTGCGCCGGGCCTGCACCATCGCGGGCATCCTCTTTGTTTTGCACGGGCTGGTCGATGTCTCGGGCCATCGGGTCGGCTCCTTTTGGGTGGGCATTCTGGTCGCCAGCCTGGCCATCCCCGATTGGAAGGCGCGCCCGCGAACGCCGGGAATGCCGGTCCTATTTCGCGTCCTGGCCCTGGCCGTGCTACTGGTGGGCGGCTGGTGGACGGCCTCGGTCACGGGCGTGGCCGTCCCTCCGACCACGGCCACGCTGGAGCAACTGAGCGCGCTCCGCGACCAGGCGATTGCGACGAATCAGCTCGTCCCGGCCCGCGACATCGCGACGGAAGCCCTCCGGATCTCGCCGCTCGACTGGCATGTCTATTACCAGCGCGCTTACGCGGAGACGTTTCTTCCCGGTCAACTCGCACAGGCGGGCGCTGATTTCCTGATGGCGCGCAATCTCCAATCGAAATGGGTCAAGCCCTGCTTTGACGAGGGAGCGACCTGGCTGGCGGCGGGCCAGCCCGATCTTTGTGAGAATGCGTGGGCGGAGGCGTTGCGCCGCGCTTCGCCGCTGGAAATAAACGATCTCTACAAGGAGATGGTCGTGCTGGCCCGCGCGAATGACCAGGTGCATGCGGCCCTGATGGACCTCGCCTCCGGGAATATCGATTTCCAGCTGACCTTCCTCGGCTACACCACGCCGGATGAGGCGAAGACCATCATCGGCGATATTCTCGCCACCGATCCCGAATTGAAGACGCTCGATCCGGTTCGGCGCGAAAGACTTTTCGCCCAGTGGTGGGAACATGGCGACAAGGACGATCTCATGGCGCATCTCACGGCGCATCCCGACTGGCTGACGACGGGCTGGAAATATGTGGCCGAATCGTACGCGGCGAAGAAGGATTTCAAGGACGCCTGGGCTGTCGTCGCCCATTACTCGCCACAGCCCATCGTGCCCACGCCTCCGGCGAATCTTTCCGTGGCCGACCTGAAGCATCAGTTCTACGAGTTGGTCGATGACCTGCCCAGCGGCATCATGCTCGCGCTCGCGGAGATAAAGGCAGGCCAAAACGACGACGCCCTTGCGACCGTCCACGCGCTCGAAAAAATCAAGGGCTGCCCGAAGTATATCTACTATATCGAGGCGACGCTCTGGGCGGGAAAGCAGCAGTGGGACATGGCCTGGACGGCTTGGTGGAATTTCCAGGAGACGTGACCGTGAAAATTCTCCACGTGATCCATTCCGTGAACCCGCAGGCGGGTGGCACGACGGAGGGGCTGAAGCAGCTTTCGGCGGCGCTGATCCGGCTCGGGGCCACGGTTGAGGTGATGAGCCTCGATGCGCCCGATGCGCCGTGGGTCCGCGATTTTCCCCTGCCTCTCACCGCGCTCGGCCCGGGCCGGACGGGCTACGGTTATTCCCCGCGGGCCGTGCCGTGGCTGGTGCGACATGGCTGCGAATACGACATGATCGTGGTCAACGGGCTCTGGCAATTCGGGAACCTGGCCGTCTGGCGCGCCGCGCGGAAAACGTCGTTGCAGTATGTCGTCTTTCCGCATGGCATGCTGGATCCCTGGTTCAAGCGGCACTACCCGCTCAAGCATCTGAAGAAATGGCTCTACTGGCCATGGGCGGAATATCGGGTGCTGCGCGATGCCGCCGCCGTTTTTTTCACCTCCGAGGAAGAACGGCGGAATGCGCGGCAATCGTTCTGGCTTTATCGCTGCCGGGAAGAGGTGATCGGCTTCGGCATCGAGCCGCCGCCGGAGGACGAGATCGGGCCGCGTGAGCTTTTCTTCCGGGAATTTCCGCGACTCGCGGGCCAACGGCTCTTTCTTTTTCTCGGGCGCATGCACGAGAAAAAGGGGTGCGACCTGCTGCTCCGCGCCTTTCACACCATCCTGGCGCGGACTCCCGCCGATGTGCATCTCGTGATGGCGGGGCCGGCCGATAGTCCTTACGGCGCGCAAATGATCGAACTGGCGCGGAGCCTCGGGCTGGAGGAACGGGTGACGTGGACCGGCATGCTGACGGGAGATTTGAAATGGGGCGCCTTTCGCGCGGCGGAGGTCTTTGTCCTGCCCTCGCACCAGGAAAATTTTGGTGTCTCGGTCGCGGAATCGCTGGCCTGCCACCGCGCCGTGCTCATCTCCGACAAGGTGAATATCTGGCGCGAGATCGCCGCGGATCACGCGGGGTTGATCGAGAATGATGACCTGCCCGGAACGGTGCGCCTGCTCGAGCGCTGGCTCGCCCTGGATGAGACCGCGCGGACGCGGGCGTACGAGGCGGCGCGCCTCTGTTTTGAGCGGCACTTCCTGATGGACCGCGTGGCAGAGAGATTGATCGCATCCGTCGCCGCCTTAAAGGCTTAACGGCCGCCTCGCCGCAAAATTCTTTCCGGGCGGGAAAACTCTGGCATGATTCAAAATCGTTCGAGCATCTATAAAGTGTAACAGGATTAGTGACTTCGCCGGGCTGGAAGGATGCTGGAAAAGCCAGGCGGGGCAAATGCACAAAAACCGATGATCTTACAACGAAAGCGAGGTCTCCAGGCGGTGTTGCTGCTGCTCCAGTGCATCCTGGTCGCCCTGTCTTTTCTGTTGCCGCTTTTGGGCACCGGTTTCTTCCGCACGCTGAGTCTCCAGCAGATCGCCCACTACCCGATCTACACGTTGATCATGATGGCCGGGCTGATTGTGGAATCGAATCGGCGTGATCACGCCAGCAAGCAATTCAATCCCTTCGGCCATAGTTTCCTGCGGCAGCACCAAGTCAGCCTGCACCAGACCTTGTACGCGATGGGCGCGCTCTTCGTTTATCTCGCCTGGGCCCGCGATAACTACATCTCGCGCATTTCGCTGGTGGTCTGGATGCCTGTCCTTTACCTGATCCTGCTTTGGTCGAATCGTTATCTGTGGGCGATGCTGGCCCATTCGCTTTTCAGCGGAATCCGCAAGGGGCGCATCCTGTTGATCGGCTCGCCTCCCAAGGCGCTGCATCTGCGGAGCTGGCTGAACAGCAAGGAAATCTTCGGCATGGATACGCTGGGGATCTTGAACGACGATCCGTTCGACCCGGCGGTCAGCGGCGATCTGCGACGTCTGGGGCGGGTGGCCGATGCGGAAAAAGTCATCCGCGAATACGGCATCACGCAGGTCATCCTCCTGCAATTGCCCGAAGCGCCGGAGCAGCACCGGAAGCTGATGGCGGCGATGGAACGCCACGGTGTCCGGCTGCTGATCTTCAATAATCTCGAGGAGAAGCTGAACCATCCTGTCATCTATCTGGAGGACGAGGGGCACCATTTTATTTCCCTCCGCAAGGAGCCGCTGGAAAATCCACTGAACCGGATCGCCAAGCGGACGCTGGACATTCTCATTTCCGTGCCGGTCGTTGTCCTGATCCTGCCGTGGATATCCATTTTTGTGTGGTTCCTGCAACGGCTTTATTCGCCGGGGCCGGTCTTCTTCAAGCAGGTGCGGGCGGGAATCCAGAACAACCAGTTCCTGATCTGGAAATACCGGACGATGCACACGAATAATCCGGATGCGGCGCGACAGGTAACGCTGGGTGACGAGCGCGTTTATCGGGGCGGACAATTTCTACGACGCTTCAGCATCGACGAACTGCCGCAATTTTGGAACGTGCTGCGGGGGGACATGAGCGTGACGGGACCGCGCCCTCATCTGATCGAGCACAACGAGCAATTCGCGAAGCAGATCGCCAGCTATCCGATCCGCACGGTGGTGAAGCCGGGCATCACCGGCCTTGCCCAGGTGCGCGGATTTCGTGGCGAGGCGCGCACCCCGACGGATATCGCGTTGCGCCTGGAGTCGGACATCGTTTACCTGGAAAATTGGCGGTTGAGCCTGGATCTGGCGATCATCCTGCGGACGGTGTGGCAGATGGTGTCCCCGCCGAAGACGGCTTATTAAGGTAGGGACGGCACTCCGTGCGGTCCCTGAAATAAGTCGGACGGCATGGAATGCCGTCCCTACCCTTGAGAAGGCTTACTCGCTCCGTTTGGCGCGCTGCCGGAGTTCGTAGGTCTTGGCCTCGCTGAGAAATTCATAAAAGCCGTGCAGGCGCGCGAAGTAATAGCCCTCGCGTCCATCAAGGAAGCCGCGCTGAAAAACATAGACGTAGAGAAAGCGGAGCAAACCCCGGCAAGGCAAGTGCTGCGAGAGCCGCTTGAGCTTGCGCCGCAATCCGACCGTCTGCATCTGCAACCGATCATCCTGGCGCATGGACCGATCCAGCGCGACGCGGGCTTCCCAGTTGGAGTAGCGATTATGCTTCTCCACGAAGACCTCGACGGAGGGAAAGGCGTAGTGGTCCATTTCCGAACGAAGACGACCGGTCTCACCTTGAACGACGACGTGCTCATGCACCTCGTTATCGCCGCTTTGCGTATCGACGTCGGTCAACTTTTCGTAGCGGCCGAGACGATGCCGGAAGAGGCGCAGATTCCAATTCGGGTAGTAGGCGTGGCGCAGCCATTGGCCCATGAACATGAACCGGCGATTAATCCAGTAGCCGGTGATGGGGGAACTTTCCGCCGCGACGATGGCGCGGATTTCCTCTTCCGTTCCCGGCGGCAGGACTTCGTCGGCATCGAGGATGAAGACCCACGGGTGCGCGAAGGGCAGGTTCTCCAGGGCCCAATTTTTTTTCTTGGGCCAGATGCCGTTGAAGTGAAATTGGACGACCTTCGCCCCCGCCCGTTCGGCGATTTCCTGCGAGCCGTCGGTGCTTTGGGAATCGACGACGAAAATCTCATCGGCCCACGCAATGGCGGCGAGGCAACGGGGAAGATTGGCAGCCTCGTTCTTGATCGGAAGCAGGATCGAGACGGGAACCCGGGGCCGAGTGGACATCCCCAGCTTTCTAAAGGAGCCCGCGCCTCGCGCCCAGCTTCTTCTGAGGAAGATCGATTGAGGCCGCCAAAAGGAAAGAGCCCGGCCCAGTTTCCCGGGCCGGGCTCCGTCGCTACTATTTACTCGCTACCAACCACCGAAAGCTTAATGGATGATGCCGTTGGACGCACCGTTGGTTCCACCCGTAGGAGGGGTGTAATTCGGATAGGTCCCGTTCCTGGGGCTGCCCGGATGGTCGGGATTAAAGCCGCCCGGAACGCCGGGGTTCGATCCCGGAGGGCCGGTACGGGCGGGGCCATTCGGGGTTGTCGTGGCGGGGCCGTTCGGAACCGTGGGCCCGCTCGGGCTGACCCCCGGACGCACGCCCGGTGCCGTGGCGGTGGGGCCGGTGGGGGAGACCGTGCCGGGGGCTCCTCCTGGGGCTGCCTGCAGGCTGGTTATTGCGCAACCCAAGGCCACCGCGCAAAGTAAAGTGGCTGAATGTTTCATGTGCTAACATCGTCCGAGAAGCACGCGAGCGCCATAGGCCTTTTCCATGACGCGCAAGTAGGGGAAAAGGGTCCAAAATCGACACCCGATTCGAAACCTGATGAAAATTTACCCATCCACCCGATGTCTTACCTGCGAACTTACCCCTAGAAACTTGCAACCCAACCCTTACCTGCCATGATCTCCTCTCTGATTGATTCCACTGAAACCGAAGCCCTCGACGGCGTAGCGCGTAAACGCATCCTGATCGTGGATGATCATCCGGTCCTCCGCCGGGGCATGGCCACGCTTATTTCGCACCAAGCGGATTTTGAGATCTGCGGCGAGGCCGATAACGCCCAAAGCGGCCTGCAGGCGATGCGGGAACAGCAGCCGCATATCGCGCTGGTGGACATCACCTTGCCGGGTACCGATGGACTCGAGTTGATCAAGCTGATGCTGGCCGAGCAACCCAAGCTGCGGATTCTCGTCGTCTCAATGCACGATGAGTCGCTCTACGCGCTGCGGTCCCTCCGCGCGGGCGCGAAGGGCTACCTGATGAAGGCGGAAGCCCTGGAGCAGATCATCACGGCTCTGCGCAAGATTACGGCGGGCGATATTTACGTGACACCCCGTTTCAGCGAGCGGCTGGTCTTTAAGGCCATCCACTCCCTCGAAGGCGGCATGGGCTCGCCCGTGGACCGTCTTTCGGATCGCGAACTGGAAGTGCTGCGCCTTCTCGGCAAGGGTCTCGGCACCCGCGACATCGCCCGGACGCTGCACCTGAGCGTGAAGACGATCGAGACGCATCGCGCACATATCAAAGAGAAGCTGGGCTTCAAAGAGGCGGCGGAAATGGTGCGCTTCGCCATCGATTGGGCGGTGCATGAAGAGACGGAGATGATGTAGTTGGTAAGCCGCCGCACGCCGTGCGGTGGTGTCTTTTCGAAGAAAGGACGCGGAGCGTGAAGCTTTTCTTCTCCTCTCCACCGCACGGCGTGCGGCGGCTACCATTCGAGCCGAAGCGGGCTTCGGGGCGTTAGAGCGATTTCCGGTTAAATAGTCGCGTTAAAAATGGGTCATCCTGAGCTTGTCGAAGGATCAGTTTCGCCCATGTAAAAAGGCAATCTCGTTTCTCTCCCTTATAGACAAAGCTTCTCCGAGCCTTAGCATTCCCCTTGGGTATGTGCTTGAAGATTCTCGGGCTCTTCGTCCTATTGTCCCTTGCTGCTCAAGCCAGGGGGAAAGATAACTATCCCTTCTGCATCGATTTTCAGCCAAACAGTTCGCTCATTTATCAATTACCTCGCTCAGTAATTGCCCGCCAGCCTAAGTGGAATATGGGCGATAGTTTGCCCATCCCACTATCCAAGCTTTCTCAGATAGCGTTGCAGGGGACCACCGATGCCCGATCAACGGACTCCAGCGGATGGAGGGTGGAACATGTCCAATTTTGGCGCGTCAAAGGTCCACAACACCCTGGAAATAATCCGAGATTTGAGGCCACAGCGGATATTCCGGATGACTTGCAGGATCGCTGGTTTTGCGTGTTTCAGCTGAGTCATTATGAAAACTACACCGGAGATTGGTGGAAGAACTCCAGATACGCCGTGGTGATGCTGGACGGGACTTATGTGCCTCTCAGCTCGACGCATCCATGAACTCCTTTAGAAAAATGCCTTTGGGGGTCGCGATCACGCCAGCCTTTGTGATGGGATTTATCTTCATTATTTTCAGTTTGGATAGGGCTAAAACAAACAATATGGTTCCCCCTCTTCCTCCTGTTGATCCCAACTTCATGGTGGTGGCAATGGGATCTTCTTACGATCCGTCTTCCCATAAGATCTCGAGTACGTTTTTTGAGATTCCCATTGAGGAGGGCCTCAAACAACCGACATGGAATCCCGCCACCCAAGACCTTCCGTTGCCTCTAAGCGAATTGAAGAAAATCGCACTTAAAAATAGTTTAGGTTCCGACGAAAAAGGGTGGGCTTCATGGAAAGTGACGAATGTTGAATTCTCACGCCTAAGCTGGTCCGGCCTTGATCAAGCGAAGGCCCATGAAGATCGCTGGGCATGCGAGTTCACCCTCACGAACCAGGATGCCGCTCACTATGACTTTAAGACGGCATGCCTGCTTTTGGATGGAACCTATGTTCCGTCAAAGCCCATTCGAGATTGAGATGGACTTTGGGTCAGTGTAATAAAGGCAGGACACCTCACCGCTAGCTGATCTTCAGCCGCGCGGTTACGAGGATATGCGCGAGTTTGCGCAGGCCCAGTTCGATGCGGGTCTTGACCGTGCCGAGGGGAAGTTGGGTTGCGGACGCGATTTCGCGCTGGCTCATGCCTTCGAAGAAGGTGAGCTCCACCGCCTGCTTTTGCGCGGGAGGAAGTCGCTGCAGTTGTTGCTTCAACAAGGTCCGCAAATCATCGAGGCAAGCCTTCTGATCGACTCCGGCGTGGAGCGATCGGTCCTCTTCTTCCTGGGCGCATTCCAGCTCGAAACGGGAAGTCGCCCGCAAGTAGGAACTCTGTTGGCGGACCCGGTCGATAGCCCGCCGCCGGGCCAGCATGACGAGCCAGCCGAGCGGCTTTCCCTTTTCCGCGCTATAGGTCTCGGCCCGGTTCCAAATATGGAGAAAAACATCCTGAAGGACTTCCTCGGCATCGAGGGAATTGCGGACCACGTTCATCGCCACGGAATGGAGAAGCCCATGATACCGGCGATAAAGCTCCTGCAGGGCCTCGGGCTCCCGCTCCACCAATTCACTCATCAATCGCTCGTCCCCTGTTTCCGTTTCCAATTCTAATGTGTTCATAGTGGCAAAACCTGATTCGCAGGGGGCATGCCACGGTTTTATGAACGTAACCACTTGATAATAAGCGAATAAGGAACTAGGCGAAACTCCTATTAATCGCTTTTTGCACTTAAGCCCAAAATCGGACTCGCACTGTGCAAACTATTGAGATTTCAGAAGGGTGCTGCCGTACTTCTCCACGAAAGTAAGGCAGCGACAGGCACTTACTCCACGCGAGGTGTTAGATCCTTGGAAATCACCGGCTTTTTGGACCTACGCCGGACCGCCTTGATCTTGGCTGCCTCCGCCGTCCTCGCCGCTTCGCGGGCTTTGGCGCGGGCCGAGTCCTTGGCTTCCTCGTCGGAACCGGTCACCTGCTTGAAGAGACAGAGTGATCGCCCCTCCCGCATGACCTCCGTGCCGGCGACCTGCGTCGGCGCATCGGGGAGAAAGCCATTGGGATCCACCGTATCCAGGATCAGTTGCCAGACAACCGAGTCCTTACCGGGAAGGCAGAAGGCAACCTGCTCATGATGCGCATTGAAGCAGAGATAGAACGTGTCGTCCGTGATCGGCTGGCCCTCAAAGGTGGTCACATCCATTTCATCCCCGCAAAGCAGGACGCCCAGAGCGCGCGTGCCGGAATTGGCCCAGTCGCCTTCATCCATCTCGCTGCCATCGGGACGGAGCCAGTTGATGTCCTTGAGATGGTCGATGACCTCCCGGCCTTGGAAGAACTTGGGCCGATGAAAAATCGGATGCTCGTTGCGGAAAGCGATGAGCTTGCAGGTGAATTCGAAGAGTCGCTCCTCCTCTTCCGTCCGCGACCAGGCCTGCCAGGAGAGCTCGTTGTCCTGGCAATAGGCGTTGTTGTTGCCGCTGCGCGAATGACCGGATTCATCGCCGCCGCAAAGCATGGGCACACCTTGGGAAAGAAAAAGTGTGGTCAGGTAATTACGCTGCTGCCGCGCGCGCAGGGCGAGGATTTGTTCGTCCTCCGTTTTACCCTCCGCGCCGCAATTCCAGGAATTATTGTGGGACTCGCCATCCTGATTACCCTCGCCGTTCGCCTCGTTATGCTTGTCGTTGTAAGAGACGAGATCGCGCAGGGTGAAGCCATCGTGCGCGGTGACGAAGTTGATGCTCGCGGTCGGGTTCTTACTCGTGTTCTGGTAGAGATCCGAACTGCCGGAAAGACGGTAGGCGAAATCGTTGACCACGCCTTCGTCGCCCTTCCAGTAGCGGCGCACGGTATCGCGATAGCGGCCGTTCCATTCGCACCAAAGGACGGGAAAGTTACCGACCTGGTAGCCGCCCTCGCCGACATCCCACGGCTCCGCGATGAGCTTGACCTGCGAAATCACGGGGTCCTGGTGAATGACGTCGAAGAAGGACGAGAGCCGGCTGACGTCATGCAGCTCGCGCGCAAGGGCGGCGGCCAGGTCGAAACGGAAGCCGTCCACGTGCATTTCCAGCACCCAGTAGCGCAGGCTGTCCATGATCAGCTGGAGCACACGCGGCTGCGGCACATTGAGTGTGTTGCCCGTGCCGGTGTAATCGAAATAGTAGCGGGGATTTTCTCCCACCAGCCGGTAATAGCTCTCGTTATCGATGCCGCGAAAGGAGAAGGTCGGCCCGAGCTGGTTGCCCTCGGCGGTGTGATTGTAGACCACGTCGAGAATCACCTCGATGCCCGCAGTGTGGAGATTCTTCACCATCTGCTTGAACTCCGCGACCTGTTCACCCCGGTTGCCCCAGCTAGAGTAAGTGGAATCAGGCGCGAGAAAGGCGATGGAGTTGTAGCCCCAGTAATTCGTCAGCCCCTTGTCGAGAAGATGCTGATCATCGACGTGGGCGTGCACAGGTAGAAGCTCCACCGCCGTGATACCGAGCCGTTTGAAATATTTAATCGCCTGCGGGCTGCCGATGCCTGAATAGGTCCCGCGGATCTCGGGGTCAAGTTCTTCCCAGAGTTGGGAGAAGCCTTTGACGTGCGTCTCATAAATAACGGTCTCCTCCAGCGGATAACGGGGCAGACGGTCGTTATCCCAGTTGAAGGTCTGATCGGCCACCACGCTCTTGGCCACGAAGGCGGCGTTGTCGCGATCGTCCCGGACGAGATCGGCATCGGGATGGCCCACGGTGTAGCTAAACATTTCCGGCGCCCATTGCACATCACCCGCGACGGCGCGCGCGTAGGGATCGAGCAGGACCTTGGCGGGATTGAAACGCAGGCCACGCTCCGGCTCCCAGGGTCCATGCACGCGAAAACCGTAAAGCTGGCCGGGCCGTGCATCAGGCAGGAAGACGTGCCAGACTTCATCGGCCCGTTCCTGCATCGGGATGCAGGCCGTTTGCGGCGCGCCGTGGACTTCGTCGAAGAGGCAAAGCTCAACCTGGGTCGCGTCGTGGGAATAAAGGGTGAAATTCGTTCCCGTCCCCATCCAAGTTGCGCCGAGGGGGTAGGCATACCCTTTCCAAATTTTCATCACACTGTTCTAAAGCGGCACAAACCTCGAACAAGTTTATACGCCATGACGGATGCTTTTAATAAACGCGCCGCTGCGTTTATTTCTCACCGGGCTCCAGCACGCTGATGTGATGGCGCGAAACCAGTTCGCCTCCCAGCCAGCCGGAAATGCCGACGAGAAAAACGCCCACGAAGGAGATCATCACCGGCAAAAGATGATGAGCCGGGGCCACTTCCTCGAAGCGCAGCCAGATGCTCACGATGATGAAAGGTAGCACCAGCAGATTGAAGATGAGATGGAACTTCGCCACCCGCGCCGCCGTCGCGCCCCGAACGACCCCGTAATCGAGGTAGCCGGTGATCAGCGCCGGGACCGCGCCCGCCAGGCCTCCCGCGAGGCAGTAGAGCGCCGCGCGTTTCCACGAATCGTCTCCCCAGCCGAGGTGGTAGATGAGGTCGCAGACCACCGAAAAGCACCAGAGGCCGATAGGGATGCAGACGAAGATGGGATGGAGCGGATGCCCCACGATGGTCACGCGGCTTTTCATTCGTTTCTCCAGGGGTTCATATCCACATCTTGGCCGGGAACGCCCCTCATACAATCGGGCACGAGCCTGAGCGGGGACTGGGGCAGCGGGCCTAGTTCCCGTTTTCAGGCAGAATCAAACTTTTGCATTTACAACTGTAATCGAATTTGCAATTACAGTTGTAAATGAAACCCGTTCCTCATCTCTCCGAGGCTGAATGGGAGATCATGAAGGTGATCTGGAAGCGGAAATCCTGCCCCGCCCAGGACGTCATTGCCGATCTTGACGGCGTGATGCCGTGGGGCGCCGCGACAATCAAGACGCTGCTCAACCGCCTGCTCGGCAAAGGCGCATTGCGCTTCCGCAAAAAGGGCAAGGCCTACGTTTACGCCGCCGCCTGGACGGAGGAACAATGCCGCAGCCGGGAAGCCTCGTCCTTTCTCGATCGCGTCTTCGACGGAGCGCTCTCGCCCATGCTCGCCCATTTCGTCCAATCGCGCCGGTTGAGCCGGAAGGAACTGCAGGAACTGGAACGCATTCTGAAGGGCACGCCATGACGCTGGCCACCTGGCTGATCGCGGGAACGCTGAAGGGCGGGCTGGCGACCCTGCTCGTCTGGGGCGCGGATCGCCTGGCCTCGAGCCACATGCGGGCGCGGAGCCGCCGAGGATGGTGGCTGCTGATTCCGATCACATTTCTTATTCCCGTCCACGTCACGTTGCCGGCGGGGATGTCTCTTTCCGTTCCCGCTTTCGTCCAGCGCGATGCCACCCACGTTTTCACCACCCTCGCCGCGCCAGGACCAAGACTGGAATTGAGCAGGGCTTCGGGTCCCGAACTCGTCATCCCCTGGCTCGCGCTGCTTTGGCTGACGGGCGTGATCGCAAGCCTCCTGGCGGTCCTGGTCCCGACCTGGCGCGCCCACCGTGCGTGGTCCCGCGCCCGCTTATCGACGGAGCCTGCTTTCCTGACGTTGCTGGAAGATGCCAAGGCGATTGCGGGCGTGACCGCGCCGATCGGGCTCGTTGTTTCCGCGAGCATTTCCGCCCCGGCGCTGCTCGGCTGGCTGCGGCCTCGCTTGCTGCTGCCACGCTCCGTTGCCGATACGGCAACACGACCGGAACTCAAGGCGATCTTTCTCCACGAGCTGGCGCATTTCAAAACGCTCGACATCCCGACTCACTGGTTTTTCGTCCTGACCCGCGCCGTACACTGGTTCAATCCTCTGGCCTATTTTGCCGTGATGGGCTGGGCAAGGTATCGCGAAGAGGCCGCTGATGAATTGGCCATTTGCTGGCTGAACGAACCCACGGCGGTGACTTATGGAGAAGTGCTGCTTCGGACCCTCGGCCAATGTTCCGGTGGTGCCCCGCCTTCGGGCGCGCTTGCCATCGGAGAGTCGATTAACACCCTCAAAAGGAGAATGCATATGATCCGCACTTATTCGTCGAAATCCCCCCGTGGCTGGCTGGCGGCCGCCTTCGCCCTGGCCCTCGCCGCTGGAACGGGCCTCCTGCCCGCGCCTGCGGAAGAAGATGCCGTTGCCGCCGCGAAGAAAGAGGCGACCGAAGCGATGCAGCCGTGGCTGACCGAGATCGACGCGGGTGATTACGCGAAGAGTTGGGACGATGCGTCGGCAGGATTTCAGAAGGCCGTCACCTCCGAGCGATGGGTGGGCATGGCCCAAGGCGTGCGCATGCCCCTCGGCCAACTGGTGAACCGGGAGCCGTCCTCCGCCTACTACACCACCTCCATCCCGGTCGCGGGCGGCAAGATGCTTCAGGGAGAATTCGTCGTGGCGCAGTTCAAGACCTCCTTTGAGAATCTCAAGTTCGCCGTGGAAACCGTGACCTTCGAAAAGGATGCGGGAGGAGCCTGGAAAGCATCCGGCTACCTTATCAAGCCGGGACCCTGAATCGGGGATAGAAAAGTGCTCGCCGATCCACGGAAAGCCGCCTTGAATGAAGCTTCCCATGAAACTTCTTTTACCTGCCACGTTGCTAGTCTTCCTCGCGACCACCGTATTCAGCCAGGCGGCCAATCTGGAGGAGCGCATTTACAATGCGACCCAGATCCTGGAACAGCGCCAGGGCTCGGCCGATCCCATTCCCGGCGAGATTTTCGCGAATGCGCGCGGAGTGGCCATCTGCACGATTCTCAAGGGCGGCATCGGCATCGGCGGACAGGGCGGCGAAGGCATCGTCATGGTCCATCACCTGGGCCAGAGCGGCGCCCGCGTCTGGCGCGCGCCCTCGGCTTTCAACATCAGCGGCGCCAGCATCGGCGCACAGCTCGGCTTCTCGACGACCAAGTACATCATCATCCTGAACACCGAGAATGCGGTGGGCCAGTTCGTCAATAACGGCAAGATGAAGTGGGACGCGACCGCAGCCGGCACGGCGGGCGATGATACCGTGGTGGAAGGCCAGTCGACCCGCGAGCTCGAGCAGCGCGCGGTGCTGATCTATCGCGATTCCGGCGGCCTCTTCGGCGGCGCAACGCTGGGCGGCAGCTCGATCGACACCAAGAACGAGATCAACCAGGGATTCTACGGGCCGCACGTTTATATCCGCGACATCCTCGAAGGCCGCGTACCGGCGCCTCGCGCGGCGGATCGGCTTTACGAACTGCTGAACACGGGCCGCTAAAACCGGTTCGCAGAAAAGAAGGGCGGGAGACTAACCTCTCCCGCCCTTTTTATTTACGCAGGACGAGGACACTGGCGAGCAATGCCAGCGGCATGACCACGAGGCCGACTTTCAGGAATTGGCCACCCGTGATTTTCACCTTTTCCCGGCGAAGGGCGATCAACCAGAGAATCGTCGCCAGTGAACCGGTGACGGAAAGATTCGGGCCGAGATCGACGCCGACCAGCACGGCATTCGCCAGGCTCGCGTGGGCGGGCAAGGCTTGCACCGCCGCACCGCTGATCAGGCCGACCGGGAGATTGTTCATGCCGTTGGAAAGGAGTCCGACGGAAAAGGCTGTGAGCAGGTTGCCCGGGATGAATCCGAGATGGGCGACGGCATCGAGTCCCCTCTTCGCGAGTTGGAGCATGCCCGCGCCCTGTAGCGCCTCGACAATGACGAAGAGCCCGGCGACCAGCGGGATCACCGACCAGGAGACGCCCTTCACCACATTCAGCGGCGCCTGGCGGTCGCGCACCGCCACCACGCCCATGGCCACCAAGGCGGCGGCGCAAGTCGGCGCACCAAGCGCCCAGCCCAGGGCCGAGGCGGTCATCAGGGCCGCCGCCGCGAGGACCAATCCCGCGAGGGCGAGCCGTCCCTCGATGCGCAGGCCGTTTTTGGGCAGGGACTGCTTGATTTCGCCACGAAGATCGGCGCGGCAGAGAAAGCGAAGGCCGAGAAATGTCACGAGGACGGAAGCCACCGAGGGAAGTAAAAAGACGCCGAGCCAGGGACCGAGCGGCGGCATGTGCCGGTCGAAGATGACGAGATTGGCCGGGTTGGAAATCGGCAGGATGAAGCTCGCCGCATTGGCGATGAAGGCGCACGCGAGCAGGTGGGGCTTCGGTTCCACCCGCAACTGTCGGACGATGGTAAGAACGGCGGGCGTAAGAACGACGGCCGTGGCGTCATTGGAAAGAAAGGCGGTGACGGCGGTGCCCGCGAGATAGATAAGCAGGAACAACCGGCTGGGTGAGCCCGCCGCATGGTGCGCCGCCCATCCCGCGATCCAATCGAAGACCCCCTCCTCCCGCGCCAGTTCGGAGAGAATCATCATTCCGGTGAGGAAGAGGTAGACGTCGAGCCCCTTGAGGATGGCCGCGCCCGTGTTCGAAAACGAAATCAGCCCGGTCAGGACGAGCAGCAGCGCGCCGCCGCAGGCCCACCACGCCTCGGCAACCCCACGCGGTCGAAACAGCACGCAGAGAATGCTCGAGAGCGAAATGATCCAGATCAGGGCGGCGGGCATATTCACGGACACTTGAAAGGAATGGAGCCTAATTGGCAAGGCGTGGCAACCTGAAGTTGCCTTCGCGAAATAAAAGCCATCCGCCACGGGGTCGCTGGACGAATGAGGAGAATGGCGGCCAAACAAGCGAGCGTTCGTGCACTGAAGGCGCTCAATTTCTGCATCGCCGATGTGCAAAACGGGATGGGGCCCTATGTCGCCTTGTTCCTGCAATCGAGTGTGCAGTGGAATCCGGCGCAGATCGGCACCGCGCTGGCGGCGGGCAACATCGCGCAGGTCGTCGCGCAGACTCCCGCGGGCGCCCTCATCGACAGGCTCCGGCAAAAGCGGGGACTGCTCCTCATTGGAATCAGCATGATCGCGGTCGCGTGCCTCGCCACGGCCTGGTTTACCACGCTGCCGGTGGTCGCGGGCGCGCAGGTGTTGATCGGCATGGCGGGTGCGATTTTTCCGCCCTGCCTGGCGGCGATCGCGCTGGGGCTGGTCGGTCGCCAACGGATGGACCGGCAGATGGGCACCAATCAGGCTTTCAACGCGGCGGGCAATATGACGGCGGCGCTGGCCATCGGCGCAGTGGGCTATTACCTCGGGTTGAAATGGATGTTCTATCTCGTGGTGGGCTTCTGTTTCCTCGCGGCGGCGTGCGTGTTGCTGATCCGGGGGAATGATATCGACCACGATCTCGCCTGTGGCGCGGATGGAAAGTCACGTCCCGGACGGGCCCGGGATGGCGTGGATGGCCTGCGTTACGAAATCAAAACGCTGTTGGTCGGCTTCGGCGAATTATTCGAGCAAAGGGCGATGATTATCTTCCTGGTCTCGGCGGTGATTTTTCACTTCGCCAACGCGGCGATGGTCCCGCTCGTAACCGAGATGCTGGGCAAGAACCAGGGCGCTCAAAGAGCGGTGCTCTATACGTCAGGATACATGCTCGCATCGCAATTTGTCTTCGTGGTCGTGGCGGCGGTGAGCGGCCGACTGGCCGCGCGGATCGGGCGCAAGCCGCTCTTTCTTTTCGCGTTTGCCGCCCTCACTCTGCGGGGTGTGCTCTACACCCTGAGCAGCGCGCCCTACTGCCTCATCGCCGTGCAATGCATGGACGGACTGGGCGCGGGAATCTTCGGCGTGGTTGCGGTGCTGATCATTGCGGATCTCACCAAGGGCACCGGGCGATTCAATGCCGCCCAGGGCGCGATCGCGACGGCCCAGGGAACCGGTGCGTTCCTGAGTAATTCGATGGCCGGCTATCTGGCCAGGCACGAGGGAACGACCTTCACCTTTCTCGTGCTCTCCGGCATCGCCTTCGCGGGGCTGGCCTTTTTCTGGCTGCTGATGCCGGAGACGCTGGCGCGAAAAAAGACGCGCCTTACCTAACCGCGGCCCAGACGCGATGGACGTCGTCGTGGTCGTCGAGCGTCTGAAGGAATTCGCCCACTTCGGCCTGCTGTTCCGGCGAGAGCTCGGGAAAGTTCTTCGGGATAAAGCCCATTTCGCTCGTCACCACGGTCCAGCCGTTTTTCGAAAGCCATTGCGAGACGAGATGAATCGCCGTGCGGTCGGTGACGAAGCGCGCGCCGCAGGTGCCTTCGGGCACGTCGTTATTTTGCTGATGAGTCAGCGGCTCGACTTCGTTGGCCCCGGCCTCGATGGCGGCGGCTTCGATGTCGCTGGCGGCGTCGGGATGATGCGCCTCAACGAGGCCGACGTTATCGAAGAGAAACTTGTTGCTGCCCGCCGAGCCCAGTTGGCCCTTCTTGAAAAGGACGCGGATCTCCGGCGCGGTGCGGTTGTTGTTATCGGTCAGTATTTCGACGATGACGGGCACCTTGTGCGGCGCGTAGCCCTCGAAGTTGATGTGCTCGAGGATCATCTTTTCATCCCCGATGCCTGCGCCCTTCTTGATCGCGCGCTCGATATTATCGCGCGGGACGCTTTCCCGCCGCGCCTTTTCAACCGCGGCGAAAAGCCGGGCATTGCCCGAGGGATCGGGACCGCCATGCTTGGCGGCCACCATGATTTCCTTCAGGAGCTTGCCTGAAGCCTGCGATTTCCTAAGCGAAGCAACTTCGCGTTTAGCCAACAGCCATTGACGACCCATAGTTCAATTTAGCGCGAAACGGGGCGCATCGCCCAGATGAAAATCTCGCGCCGTTTCCGCGCGGCTTTTATTTAAGGCTGGCCAGCGCTTTCTCGACCTCATCCGCGCTCGTCTTGGTCTGCGCGTGGGGCGAATTCCAGACGATCTTGTCGTCCTTGATCAGGAAGGATTGGCGCGCATCGACAGGAAGAACGCCCATCAGCTTCGGCACACCGAAGGCCGCCGCCACGGTGCCGTCGGGATCGGCGATGAGCGTGAACGGCAGATGGTTGTCCTCCCGGAATTTATCCTGCGCGGCGGCGGAATCGCGGCTCACGCCGATGACTTGCAGGCCTTCCGCGCGAAGCTTCGAATAGGAGTCGCGCAAGGAACACGCCTCGGCGGTGCAACCGGCCGTACCCGCCTTGGGGTAGAAATAAACGAGCGTGGTGCCCTTGGCGTAAACTTCGGCGAAGTTGACCGGCTGCCCCTTTTGATCCACCGCCGTGACGTGCGGCGCGGGTGAACCGACCGGGAGCGGATCGGCGTGAAGCAGGGTACCGAAGGCCAGGGAGGAGACAGCAGCGAAGAGAGGAATGAAGCGCATGGGAAAACATACTCAGTCCGGGACGGAGGCAAGTCCCCCTTCATCTTTGCAATGAGATTTTTGTCGTTGAGCTTGCCAGCCGTGCCGAACCTGACAAAATGCCCCTCCTGCCCGCTTACGGGTAGGTCGGTTATTTCGGGCTGTGGCTCAGCTTGGTAGAGCGCGCCGTTCGGGTCGGCGAGGTCCAGGGTTCAAATCCCTGCAGCCCGATTATTCCAACTACTTGCCGACGGAAGACAGAATTCCGAGCTGGCGCAACCAATCGGCGGCTTGCTCGGGCCAGACGTGGACGGCTTTTTTGGAACGTAATCCGTAGCCATGGCCTCCGGTGGGATAGAGCAGGAATTTATTCGGAACCTTGGCGGCATCCAAGGCAGCATGATAAATCTTGCTGCCGGGAACGAAGGTCAAATCGTCCTCGGTATGAACGATGAGGGTGGGAGGAATTTTGCCCGTGATGGGAAGTTCCGGGGCCACTTTTCCGTTTACCTGGAGATAGGCCGGGTAGACGAGGACGACAAAGTTGGGCTGACAGCCAAGCAGGTCCGCTGAGTCCACCGGCGGATAAGCCACCTGATCAAAATTAGTGCTCAGCCGTGCCGCGAGATGACCACCCGCCGAGAAGCCGATGACTCCCAGGTGGTCGGGGTTGATCTTCCATTCTCCCGCATGTTGGCGAGCCAGCCGGAAGGCCCGTTGGATGTCCTGGAAGGCTCCTTCCCGATTGCCGGGCACGCGGTACTTCAAAACAATTCCGGTGATCCCTAGGGAATTCAACCAAGCGGCAATTTCAGTTCCCTCTTTATCATAGGCAAGGATGCCATAGCCACCGCCGGGGCAGATGATCATGGCGGGCGTTGGGCCCGTTTGTCCCGGAGCTTTAAACACGGCCAGGGTTGGTTGACTGACGTTGGTGATTCGCTGGACGCCGTCTTTCCTGGGCTTCTCTTCTTTCTCGGGCTGGGCGGCCCCGTGGCCGGGCATTTTCCTCTGCGGCCATAAGGCGAGAATGGCATCGGGAGCAGAAGGAGGGGCCGGGTTCGATTGCGCCTCGGAAAAAGAAAAGGAAGCAGCAAAGAGACTATAGAAAAGAAGGCGGAGCTTCATCGGAAAAATCTCCTCAAGGGCGGAAACGATCTCAAAAACTACAACCCCGCGGTGTGGGTTGATTCCGCGGGATTGAGCTTCTCGTCGCTGTAATGATGTCCGCGCGGGTGGCGCGGGGCGACCGGCAGAGCCTGCCCCGGGCACCAGAAGGCCCAGCGGCCCATGATGGTCATGATGCTAGGCACAAGCAGGAGCCGGATCACGGTGGCATCCAGCAAGACGGCAAAGGAAAGGCCGACCCCGAGCTGTTCGATTTCCACCACATCGACAAACCCAAAGGAGAGGAAGACCGAGATCATGATGATGGCGGCGGAGGTAATAATCCCGGCCACGCGCATGAGGCCTTCCTGCACGGCGAGGTTCATATTGTGCTGGTCCAGCCAGCTTTCCCGCACGGCGCTGAGAATGAAAACTTCATAGTCCATCGAAAGGCCGAAGAGCGCGCAGAAGCAGATGACCAGGACGACGGTGTTGAGGCCGTCGGTCGGGTTGAAGTGAAAGAGCCGCGCGCCCCAGCCTTCCTGGAAGCAGAGGACCTGGAAACCATACGCGGCCATGACGCAAATCAGGTTCAGAATAATGGCCTTCAGCGCCACCAGCAGCGAGCGCATGAAAATAAACAGGAGAATGAACGTGCTGCAGAGCGTGACCAAAATGACTTTCGGCAACGAGCTGATGATCACCTGGTCCGCCGAGTGGGTAACCGAGGGCAGACCGCCGAGGTAATAATGAACTCCCGCCGGACCGGTCTTTTCATTCTGGGCGAGAAGCGCCGTGATGCGATCCAGCCAATCACGGGACGTGGCCGATTGCGGATCGGAGTGGCTCAGCATGAGGATCACACTTTGTGTCGGATCGTCGAAGCTGGTCAGCAGGCCCATCCGCGTTTGCTGCTCGCGGCGGGAACCGGAGGGATCGGTGACGGTGAGGACCTTCTCGGTGTTGGGAAGTTGCGCGAGCTGATCCACCAGCGCTTTCTCCTGCGCGATGCCCTCGGCATTCAACCAATCGGCGGCGGGATGTTGCACCAAAATAATGGCGGGCATCATCCAGCCCGAGCCAAGATTCTGCGCGAGGCTCTCATATCCCTGACGCGATTCCGAGCGGGGCGGAATGTTCTTGGCCTCGACGGAGGCGACCTTCAGTCGAAGCGCGGGCACGGCGAGTATGAAGAGAATGGTCAGCCCCGCCAGCATGCAGGTCCAGGGCCGGTGAATGACGACCCGGCCCCACCATTCGTAGCAACGGGGACCCACGCAGCAACTGCGAATGGGCCGAAGCAGGGCACTGCCCCATTCGAGTCGCGGCCCGACCAGAAAAATCATCGCGGGCAAAAGCGTCAGCGTGGCGAGGGCCACCGCGGCCACGACGAGCATGCCGCCCACCGCGATCGAGTTGAAAAATTCGAGTGGAATAAAGAGGAGCGTGAGAAAGCCGCTCATGACCAGGACGGCAGAGGCCAGCACCGTCTTGCCCGCCGTGATCCGCGTCAGATGCAGCGCTTCCTGCGTGGTGAGATGGTTCGCGCGCTCACGGCGGTAACGGGCGAGATAGATCAGGCAATAGTCGATGCCCACGCCCAGACCAATCATGGTGACGAGGTTCGGGACGAAGAAGGTGACCGGCATCCACCGGGCGAGAAAGCTCAGGATTCCAAGTGTGCAGACGACACCGAGCGTCGCGACCAGGACAGGCAGGAAGGCCGCGACGAGCGAGCGAAAGACGACGAGAAGAATCAGAAACGTGATCGGCAGCGCCACCATCTCGCCGCCACGCAGGGCCTCGGTGGAGGCCAGGTTCAAGTCGAGAAAGAGCGCCGGTCCGCCCGTGACCCAGGGCCTCGATGCGCTGGGAAAAGAAAGCTTGGCGATATCACCCCGGAGGTGGGGAATGACTTTTTCCGCATCGCCATAGGTGGTCGCCTTCACCGCGACGAAGGCCGCATGCCAATCGCTTCGCGGCCAATTCGCAACCATGACCTGGCCATCGGTGACATCGTTGACCGTGGGGTCGGCGTGGATGGCGTCGAGCAGCCCCTTCCAGGCGGCGTCCGCCTGATCGGCGGGAAGGCCCTTCGCTTCCCACACAATGGCGGTGGGGAAGGCCAGGGCGGTGGAGAAATTCTTCACCACATCCTGGCGAACTTTTTCCGAGGGTGTGCCAGCCGTGCCGGAAAGCGTGCTTTGAATGCGGCTGGCGAAATCGAGCGCAAGGTGGCTGAAGAAAGCCCCCATGACGATCCAGAAAAAGACACTGGCCCAGGCGCGCCGTCGAGAATAGAGCCGGGTCACCGGAAGACGCGCAGCGTGGTCAGCGCCGGTACCGGAATGGGACGATCCCCGTCCCGGTTCCGCTTCTGGATGATGGGGATCTACTTTTGAGTCCAAGTTCCGTCTTCTTTCTGTAACCATTCTCCCGGAAAGGCACGTTGCCGCCATAGCTTGGCGTAATCGTCTTCAATCAGCTCCAGCGGTTTGCTCTGGGTCTGCGCGTTCGCCAGATAGAGATACGAACGATCGGCGTTTTCGGCCGTAACGATTCCCTTGGCATAAGCGAGATAAGCGGCGGCCGCCGGCGGATTTTTCACATCGAGATAACCGCTGCGGTCTTCGCCCACCACCCGGTCATTTTTAAGCTGCTGGATTTCGCCGGAACGGAGGCGGCGGTTCGCGGCGATGGTCAGGCTGGATTGCTCATCCTTGGCCTTGGTCACCGGCGTCTTCTGGTAAACATCGAGCCGTACACCGATATCGACTTTCACCGGTTTCGGCGTGGCGAGGTTGATGGTGGGGGCGCATCCAGCCAGGCATATGGCGGCGAGAAGAAAGACCGCCAAGGGGCAGCGCCTGGTCAGAAAATGAAGAGGGCTCGATAAAAAATTCACGGAAAAGTCCCGACCAACGCCAGGATGCGGGATTCTAATGTAGGCGTTAGTTTTACTGGCTATCATCTGCCTTGGCAACCTTGGAACTCTCGTAGGGATGGAGGAGAATGGAAAAGTCACGTTTACCATTCGGGCTATCCAGCTTCAATGTGCTCACGCCGCCCGCCGGGGTATAATTGAGATCCAGCACGCCCGTTTGGTAGGGATAGGTGCGCACAGAATCGAGCGCGATCTTGAGCGAACCACGCTGGAGAGAAGTGGCACTGGCCGGAAGACGATCGAGCAAATGGTCGAGCGAATGAATCTCGAGCAATCCGGGATGATCCATCGCGAGCCGGCCCTTGCAGGAGAGGATTTCGGTGGCCTTGCCCTGCACGCCAACCTGCCCGTCGAGCGTGCCGGTCAGGTCGAAATATTTTCCCGCGAGCTTCTGGGCGATGGGCTGGCAATCGATCTTGTCGGCGAACATGTTGACGTTCCACTGGAAGCCCTTGGTGTAATAGACCTCGAAGTTGCCCTTGAGATAACCCTTCTCGCAATTGCCACCCAGCTTGCCATAGATGCCGCTCGGATCGAAGGTCACACTGCTCCAGACCTGCGTGGCCGCGATGCCGTTCCAGGCGAGTTCCTCGATATAAACGGTGGGCACGACGTTGTTCGCCTTCGCGTCGCTGGGCGGGATGCTGAACTCGAGTTTGCCCTGGAGATCGACAATCTTGATCTTGTAATCGGGATATTCCTGGTCGAGGCGGGTGATCGCGACGGTGCTCTTGGCGGAAATCTTGTCGAGCTGATCGAGCCGGATGTCGTTCACTTCCGTCTCGAAAAAGAAGGGCAGCACCGCCGCCGGCTGGCCGAAGACGTTGATCGCGAGCTGGCCGTACTTGACCTGGAACTTGCCCACATTCCAGGGGGCCTTCGGCCCTTCCGTTGGCGCGACGTTCCGGTCTTTCTTGAACTCGTCCGAGAACCAGAAGAGATCCTGTCCCAAGTGAATGACCGGCTTCACGAGATCGATCTCGCGGATTTTATGGTGCCATAATTCCGAATAAGTGAAGCGCACGCGCGTGAGCGGGAAGGAAAGCACGGGAACGAGCGGATCGAATGGCGAGACGATGTTGACGTTCTGGATATCGGCGATCCGCTCCCGGGTCATGGCCGGGCTGCTGTCCGGTTTCCCCAGCTTGATATGGTTCAGGATGATCGGCTGTACCACGCCAAGGCGCACGGGAATCGACTGCATGCCCGGGGCAAGATCATCGAGCATCAGCGTGCCGCTCCGGATGATCAGCTTGTTGACCGTCCAGTCGAGACCGGCGTTGGGACCGGTGGAAGCGCCACTGCTCAGCGCATCGTTGAGCGGCTTGGTGAAGAGCTGCGGGCTATGTACGTCGATCTGCGTGACGTGATGCCGGAGCAACTGCGGGATGCTGGCCGTGACGACGATCGAATAGGCGTAGAAAAAATCGCCGATCTTCACCTCACGCAATTCGAGCCGGTGGGCATCGAGCCAGGTCGCCTGCCCGACACTGGCGGGAAAGGGTAACTGGGCGAAGACGGCGTCAACCGCCCGCTTCGGTTGCTCGCGGATCAGCCGAGCCGCGCCATAAAAATAGAGCGCGAGGACGAGAAGGATGCTCCAGCAGTAAAGGCGCACCCGATGCCACGAAATGCGTACCGGCGGGGGGAGAGGTGGCGGGGTGGATTCGGTCATGGGGACGAGGCAATTAGCAGCTTGCTGAAAAAAGCTCGCTCTCAAAAATTTCAGTCATCCTGAGTTTGTCGAAGGATCAGTTCCGCCTCGCTAAAAGCAAGAGGTAACCGACCTGATCCTTCGACAAACTCAGGATGACTGCTTTTTTCAGCAAGCTCTTAGGGTAAAGAAGCCTGTCCGGCGCGACTTGTCGATGGATTGTTACCCCGGGTTGTTGCCTCAGGGTGCCCCTCAGCCGCGCCGAAACATCGCGAGAGCCTTGAGCCCGCTGTTGCGTATGATCGACGATGGGGTAGCGCGTGCGTCCCTCGCACCAGCCGGCAAAATACTTTTCGTTATTCTCCCACGCGATCTCGTTTCCCTGTGGCCTGAAGGCGGAGGTGGCGACATGCGGGAAGTGCCAAAGGACCTGGCGATAGAAATCCCGCCAGATCAGCTCGTTAACGAAGGTATCCAGCTCCTTTCGGGCGGAGGGATGCGCCTCGGAAGCCTTTTCGACCACGGCGAGGACGGTGCGCGGCGAGAGCGTTCCGAAGGCGAGGTGGGCCGAAAGGCGGGAGGTGCCGTCCCGGGCGGGGAAATCCCGGTTGGCGTCGTAGGTCAGGGCGCCGGTTCGCGAAAACTGTTGGAGCTGGTCGCGCCCCCGCCGGAATGGACGGCACTTCCAGAAGGCATCTCAAGTCCTTTAAGGTAGGAAAAGGCACGCTTTTCGGGCATTTTCGCCCCGGCTATACGGCAAATTTTACCTTACATAGACGGGGGTCGTGGCTTTTGGTGCGCCAAATTCTTTGATAGGCCGTAAAAACTTCGTAGGGCTTTCCGTCAGCTTTCAATACATCGTCCGGTTCTTGCGCGACACCATCTTTGAATGTTTTTATTGCGACTTGATGATCGCGGAAGATCTTTTCAATCCGTGTATCACGCTTTCGACTCTCGGGTTCGTAGTCCCGATTGAAGTAGATTTCGTGCGCACCGGTCTCCTTTGCCGGCGTTTGGAGCTCCTCTTCGGCCTTCCTCGACGAAGAATCAGCTTTCCCCCGCCTGCTTCGATTTCGTGACTTAGAATCTCGAGACTTTGGAGCAGAAAAGCGACACAGAGTGCTTCAAGAGCATCATCCTTAAGCGATTCAGGCTCAAATATATAAATCGAAATCACTATGTCCGCTGAGGCCACTGCGGCATGCAGCGCGGTATTGTCGTGGAGACGCAGATCCCGCCGGAACCGAGGCAGGACGACCTTCATGGGGAGAGCCTGGGTTCGAAGACCAGACTGTACGAGAATGTTCAGTCATTCCCGGCCCGCGTCCTTCCCCCAAGGACCGGGCTGGAGGGTGGGCCGAAGCCTCTTTTTCCCTCTGAAAACGATCTGAACTAGCTTAAAGCGGGTTCGGGCGGCTTCTTCTCGGCAGGAGGCCGGATACGATGCCGGGGGGCAGTCACATTCTGGCTTTCTGCCTGGCGGCGACGGGCCAGGGCCGCGGCGTGCGCAAGGGGGCTGAGTTCGTCGGTCAAGGGCACCGGGGCAAAGGCAAATATAAAGGAGATGCTCATGGTATGAATAATAATGGGGTAGTTTACCGAACAGTCAACTATTACGTTCCTGTAATTTAGAATATTATTTGATGTGAACTGTTGCTTCCCATATTTTCCGACACTTTTGGACACTTATTGCCCGCCTGCCGGAGAGGAGCTAGGAAGCTTTGGCAGCACTTTTGCTAATTATCAGGCATGAGCGCATCCAAATTTGTCCTACTCGGACTATTACTGGCAGTTATGCCGGTGAAAGGGGCTGACAGCACCCCTTCCGCCCAACCTGAAATCATGACTGTCGATCAACTCCGGCCCGGCATGCACGGCCTGACCTACACGGTGATGAAGGGGAACGAGATCGTTCCGCTCCAGACCGAGGTTCTTGGGGTAGCCAAAAATTCCCAGGGCCCGGGCCTGGATCTCATTATTTGCCGACTGGTGGATGAGAAGACCCAGGTAACCGGTGCCGTCCATGGCATGAGCGGCAGCCCCCTTTATATCGACGGCAAGCTGGTGGGCGCCCTTTCCGAGCGTATCGCCTCCTTCGAGAAAGACGGCCAGTGCGGCTTCACCCCGATCGCGGACATGTTGAAGGTCGAAAACCTAATTCGCCCTCCGACGGTGCAGGCCCAATCCAAGCCCGACTCGATCCCGTTCATGAACTTCACGGCCGTCCTGCCGCACAGCTCCAATGACTCCGGCACCTCGGCCCTCGCGGTTCCCCTCTCGGTCTGCGGCGTCCAGTCGGATATCTTTACCCACTGGCTGAACCGCTGCGGCCTCGGCAACATGCTGATCACGGTCCCCGGCGGCGGTTCGATCGATGCGAAGGACACGGAAGCCCTCAAGGAAGCGGCTGACATCAAGCCCGGCTCGCCTCTCGCGGCGGTCTTCATGACCGGCGACATCAGTGTGACCGGCACCGGCACCTGCACCTGGAGGAACGGCAGCCACGTTCTCGGCTTCGGTCACCCGATGTTCGGCTTCGGCGCTTCCGAGCTCCCCATGGCGGGCGCGCAGGTGGTCACGACGGTCCCCAGCTTCGAGTCTCCCTATAAGCTCACCAACATCGGACCGGTCATCGGCACGATCTTCGAGGATCGCGTTTCGGCCATCGCGGGCATCGTGGGCAGCATGCCTCCCCTCGCCACTTACACCATCGAGCGGACGCACGAAGGCGAGCGCCTCCCCGACCTGAAGGGCAGCTTCGCCCCTCATCCGCTCCTGACCCCGATGCTGATCGGCACGGCGATGGAAAGCGCGCTGGGCCACTCGCTCGAACATTCCCGGGCGCTCTCGGTCCACATGACCGGTGAGCTGACCTTCGCGAACCACGCGCCGCTCAAGCTCGACGGCATCTTCAGCGGTGAGGACAGCACGCTGCCCGACCTGCTCGCCAACACGCTCGAGCCCCTCGAAAAGCTCTTCGGCCAGACCAATGAGCACCTCGTCGCCCAGAACCTGCATGTCTCCTTCGACACGCAGGAACGGATGAAGACCTGGTCGATCGAGTCGGTCCATACCGATAGCCACGAGGTTGACGCCAATGGCCAGGTGAATGTGACGGTCGCCCTCCGCGAGGAATATGGCGCCCGGACTTCCCAGACCTTCGCGCTGACCCTGCCGGAAAACATCAAGTCGGGCACCGTCTCGATCCGCGTGGCCAGCGCCTCGGAACTGAACGAAAAGGGCATCGACCGCGATATCGACAACGCCACCACGGTCGATGACATGATCCAGATCTTCAATTCCCGCCGTCTGCAGGATCGCCTCTACGTCCAGGTCGTCTCCGCCGCCACCGGCGAAGTGGTCGAGAACCGCGAGATGCCCGCCCTTCCCGGCTCGGTTCGCTCGGTGATGCAGGATGACAACACCTCGATCGCCTCGGTCGATCTGCCCGAGCAGGTCTGGCTCGAAAAGAGCGCCCAACTCCCCGGCGCTGTGAAAGGTCACCAGGAAGTGCAGTTGGCGGTGCGATAACGATAAGGTTGGATACCATTACCCTGAGTTTGTCGGAGGGCCTGGCCTAAATCTCGATGCGCTCAAAACACGGGAGCTGGGGCCTTCGACAAGCTCAGGGTGATGGACCTGCGGTCGGCAGTAGTTGCGGCGGCCTATGCCCGCCGTCAATTCTGAGGTAGCCGCCGCACGCCGTGCGGTGGTGCCTTTTCGAAAGAAAGTAGAGAGCGTGACGAGCTTTGTGTCTCTCCTCCACCGCACGGCGTGCGGCGGCTACCTCAGAAAAAAGGGATTACTTCCCCGTCTGAGCCCCGGCGACATTCCCGCTGCCGTCCTCCGCGCGGATGAAGACCACCTGGCCCGGGGTGATTTTCGCGACGAAACGTTCCGAGCCGGAATCGAGAATGCCGTCCACCGGAACAATCGACTTATAGGTCTTGCCGTCGGTCGAAACGGTGACGCTTTGCAGCCCGCTCAAGTCGTCGGTCACAGTGAACTCCACTTCGTCGCTTTTCTGTGAGATGACGCGGATGACCGGCGGCGTGTTATCGACAATCATGGCCCGGCTGATCTGCTCGTCGGAAAGCCCCTCGCCCGGCGTATTCGAACCCGCATCGCTGGCCTCGACCTTGAGTTCATAGGTGCCATCACTCCAACTCGTCGTGTCCCAACTCAGCACCGGCTCGGAGAGATTCTTCGCCAGGTCATGCCACGCGGTTTCGCCCCGCTTGCGCCAGGAAACATTGTAGGTGAGGTCATCCCCATTCGGATCGCTCGCCTTCCAGACCACCGTGCGCAGACCGTGGCCCTCGACTGCGAGCCAGCGCACCGGCGGCGGCGGATCGTTCAGGTCCTCGCCGGAAGCGAGTTGATTCGGGCTATGCGGCAGCGGCGGCAGCGGCGCGGCCTGGGTCGAGGTGAACCCGGTGCCCACCGGCAGAATCTTGACCGTATCGATATGGGGCGGCTGATTTTTCGGCAGGTAACAGGCGTCGATTTTATCGACCGTCCCCTCGCCGATCTGAAGCTGCATCTGCATGTATCGCGCCGGAGCACTCTGCGCCTGGCCGCCAGTGGCATCGACCCACGGATACCACGTCTTGTCGGGCTTGGCCGTATTGCCGCTCCGGGTCAGAATCTTCACCGCATCGCCGTTCGAGGCATCGAGCGTGATCGCGCCCCAGCGGGCGAAACCCTCCGAATCGATCACGTTGGATTCGTAAATGCCCGGCTGGCTTTTTGTGTGGCCGATGCGAAAAAGACGGCCCGGATTGCTGGTGGCCAGGATGGTATCGCCGCCCGCGCTTGCCATCGCGGTGACGCTGTCGGAATCGATCTTGCAAAGCCGGGTTGCCTCGCCGTGGGGCGTGATTTCGTAGGTGTAGCCATCCGTGCCGG
>JAMFSY010000109.1 GCA_026225555.1 Methylacidiphilales bacterium | reverse complement strand
TAATGCCAGGGTAGCTCAGCGGTAGAGCAGGGGACTCATAAGCCCTTGGTCGGGGGTTCGATTCCCCCCTCTGGCACTTCAATTATTGCGGTGGCCCAGGCTTTCGGCCCGGCTGATATCGTCGCCGAAGGAATCGAGTTCCTTTTTCAGGGCCTTCCGGTAGGCGACCTCGTCGCGGGCCCGTTGTTGATCGAAGCCGTAAAAGTTCGACGGGTCCTGGATCGCCTGCATGTTCATGTCCGCGATGTCGGTCAGTTCGAAAAGCCAGCCGCGGTAGGCGTCGAGCCGCTGGGAGCCATCGGCTCCGCTGGCCAGCCGTGTGAACTCCTCGTCCGCCTTGACAATCTTGGAATTGGTCAGGAAGAGCTTCGAGCTGGGCGCGGCATTTTCATCATTGGGATTGCTCGCCTGGTTGTCCGTTTTTTCGGAGTAGTTGAGGTAGGAATCGAGCTGCCGGCTTTGCTGATGGAACTGATCCAGGAAAGTCGTCTCGGTCAGGAACCGGGATAGGTCATAGGTTTCCCATTTCGGCACGGTGTCGAGCCGTAGGCCGAAATAGCGCATCGAAGTTGTGATCGCGGAGCCGTGGTTGGCGAAGGAGGCCTTGTCGAGATCGTTATTGGTATCGACCTTCGTCGCTTCGGTTACCACGGCCAACACCTTGCCCGTCTTGGTTTGGAAGACCGGGCCGCCGCTGTTGCCGTGGTAGATGGGATTGCTGAATTCGACCCGCTCGGGCCCGATGCCGACGACGGTCCCATGCGTGTTGAGCACCACTTCGCCACCCTGGCTGTTACCGGGTGTGATCACATCGTCGCCGGGCTGCACGCTGTTGCTGATATCGGTGTTCAAGTCGAGATAGCTGTAGTGGGCGTCCTGGATCGAGAACATGGCGAGGTCCCGATCGGCCGCGCCCTTCAATCCGGTGACTACGATTTGCGCGCCGGTATTGGTGAGGATGCGCACGTTCGGGTTGCCCGCGATGACGTGGATATTGGTGACCACGGCCGGGCCGTCCGGGCCCTTCACGAGAAAGCCGGTTCCTTCCGCATTATCGCCTTCGATCATGACCACCGCGCGGGTCTGGTCCTCGGTCAGATTCACGGCCGGAGCCGCCGGGGCAGGCGTCTGCACCGCCGCAACCGGCGCGGGATTGACCAGGACGTTCGTGGCCGCCGGGTTGGCCGCGGTATTGCCGGGCGGCTGCACGGAAGGCGGGACGAAATTCATTTCCGGACCATTCAGGCCTACGCTGGGAGAGCTCTGCGAGTCGCCGCCCAATTCCACGACGGAGAGATGCCAGGGAGCGGTGGGACCATTGTCCGCACCATTCACTTGAAGGTAGTAGGTGCCGCCCTTGGGCAGGTAAAACGAGCCCCGGAACATGCCTGCGGTTCCGGCCACGATCGTCCCGTCGGAGGAGAGCAACGTGATCCGCAAGGGCATCGGCGTATTCCAGACCACCTCCCACTTATCGTTTACCGTGAAAGGCGCCGTCGTGGTTGAGCTGTTGCCGTCGAATTTTTGCACCACATGGGTCTGGGCCCGGCCTGGGATGCCCAAGGCAAAAAGGCCCAACAGGAGGAAAGAGACCCGGCGCACAGCAATCGCTTTATCAGCGCGTTTGGTTCCCTACAATCAATAAATAATAAAGATAAACGTGACGCGGGGTGGGCACGGGGCGGGAGATGATCTAGACTGGGATTTACTCCCATGGCTGGCATGATCCCTCCCGAAATCGTCGATCAGGTGCGCCATGCCTGCGATATCGTCGACGTGATCGGCGGCTACGTGCCGCTGAAGAAATCCGGCGCGAAATACAAGGCGCTCAGTCCCTTCAACAAGGAGAAGACGCCTTCGTTCTTCGTCGATCCCGCCAAGCAGATGTTCAAGTGTTTCAGCAGCGGGCACGGCGGTGACGTCTTCAAGTTCCTCATGCTGATGGAAAACATGGCTTTCCCCGAAGCCGTGCGGCGGCTGGCCCAGCGCGCCGGCGTGGTCATTCCGGAAAGCACGCCGCAGGACGCCCAGGCCCGGAGCAAGCGGGAGGAGTTGCTTGCGTTGAATGCCGCCGTCGCCGCGTTCTGGCAGAAGCTGCTTCACTCCGATCCCGCCGCCGATCCGGCGCGTGAGTATCTCAAGGGCCGCGATTTCCCCAGCGCGCTCGCCGATGAATTCGGGCTCGGGTTCGCGCCCGCCGGGTGGGACACCACGCTGACCTGGGCGCGCAAGGCGGGCTACAGCATGGAGGCGCTCGAATCGGCGCGGCTCGTGGCCACGTCGGAGTCGGGGCGCACTTACGATTTCTTTCGCGAGCGGCTCATGATCCCGATTTACAACGACGGCGGGGAAGTCGTCGCCTTCAGCGGACGCCTGCTCGATCCGGAAGTGAAGGCGCAGAAGTATGTCAATTCCCACGAGACGCCGGTCTTCAGCAAGAGCCGCATTCTCTTCGGCCTGAACAAAACCAAGCGCGCCATCATCGAGGCGGGCAGCGCCATCGTGTGCGAGGGCCAGATCGATTTGATGCGGGCCTGGCAAAAAGGTGTCCGCAATATCGTGGCATCGCAGGGCACCGCCTTCACCGATTCGCATGCGCGCATCCTTAAGCGTCTGGCCCAGGAAGCCGTGATCTGTTTCGACGCGGACAGCGCCGGGCAGAACGCCGCCCAACGCTCCATCGACGTCCTGCTCAAGGAAGGCCTTCAGGTCCGCATCGCGCGCATTCCCAAGGGCGAAGATCCCGACAGCCTGTTGCGCAAACAACCGGTCGAAGTCTTCGAGAACATCCTGCGCGAAGCGAAGGATTACACCCGTCATCTACTTGAGGTCGCGTGCGCGGAGGAAGATGTCTCCAGCCCGCGCGGGCGAGGGGCCATCGCGCAAAAAATGGCGCAGGTCATCGCGAAGATTCCGAATGCCGTGCAGCGTGAGGGATTTCTCCTGGAAGTCGCCCGCCGACTTCAGGTCACGAGGCAAGTGCTGGAGGAGGAGGTGCGGAAAGCGGAAGCCCAGCATCGCCACAGCGAGCGCATGGCGCAGACCAGCGCGGGCACCGACGAGCCGGTGGTAGAGGACGGCGAGGCCGCGCCGACGGAGCCGTTGCAGGTCGACAAGATCGTGGAGGCTTCGCTCTCGCTTTTACTCGCGCAACCGGATCTCGTGCCCCAGGTCACGCGGCAGTTGAATCCCGCGTGGCTGGAAGGCCTCGGCGGGGCGGAGGTGCTCCTGCACCTGCTCGACGCGCATGCACACGACGCATGGGAAAATGCGCACCAATTCTCGGAAGAGTGCGACGAGCGGACGAGGAATTATCTTACCGGCCTGCTCTTCTCGCCGACACCGATCCCGGCCAATGCCGATCTCGCCAGCTACGCCGAAAGCCTCGTGAACCAGATGCAGATTCGCTGGAAACGGCAGCGCATGGAAATCCTGGAACAGGAGATCAAGAGCGGCCTACTCGCCGGCGACGACCTCGCGCGCAAGACCGCCGAGCTGATGGAACTCTGGAAAACCCGCAGCCAGCACAGCGGCCAGCCGAAGCGCTATTAGAGCAGCCTGTCATTCTGAGCTTGTTGCACACACGTGTGGCAGGATCAGTTCAGCGCCTTTGCCGAGGCAGAACTGATCCTTCGACGAGCTCAGGATGACAGGAAAAAAGAGCGACAATCTAATAAAAAAGGGTCTGGGGCAAATTCAGATCGCCGTTATTTCTCGAGATAATCGAGCTCGTCGTGAAACGTCTCACGTAGTCCAAACCATCCCAGGACCGCGAGCGCGATGACCATCCAGCCCACCACGAGCCCGCTCGTGATGATTCCCAAGTGAGGCTTGAGCACGGTGTAGAAAATCGTGATCGGAATCAACGCGCCACGCGTGAAATTCGGGACCGTGGTCGCCACCGTCGCGCGCACATTCGTGCCGAAATGTTCCGCCGCCACCGTGACGAAGACCGCCCAATAGCCGACCGCGATGCCGAGCAAAAGGGAGAAGAGATAAATCGTCGTCGGGCTGGGCTGTCGCAAAAGAAAGAAGATATTTGTCAGGAGCAACGTCGCCAAAATGAAGCTGAGCATGATGCCCTTTCGCGCCCGTGAGATCTGGCTTAACACGCCGCTAAGCAGATCGCCCAGGCAGATCCCCGTGTAGCCCATCGCCACCGCCGTTCCCGCCGCGACCGGGGCGGTCGTGCCCAATGCCTTGGCAAATTCAGGGCTGAACAGGATGACCAGGCCCACGACATACCAGCAGGGCAGGCCGATCAGGATGCAGCACACGTACCGCGTCAATCGCTCCGGCGCGATCAGCAGGCGCATCTGGGCCGCGAAGCGGGGTTTTCCGAACGCCGTCATTTTCGCGAACAGATGCGATTCGCGCACGCAGACCCGGAGGACGAGCAGGACCAGGCCGAGTCCTCCTCCGATAAAATAGGCCGTGCGCCAATCGAATTTTTGTCCCACCGCTCCCGCCGCCACCGCGCCCAAAACGCCGATGGCCGAGACCATCATCGTGCCATAACCGCGCACCGGGCGCGGCAGCGCCTCTGCCACGAGCGTGATGCTGCCGCCCAATTCCCCCGCCAAGCCCAGGCCGGCGAGAAAGCGGCAGATCGTGTAGCCGTTGAGATCGTGGACAAATCCGTTGGCGATATTGGCCAGCGAATAAAGAATGATGGAGCCGAAGAGAATATTGAGCCGCCCGCGCCAATCGCCCAGCAGTCCCCAGATGAGGCCGCCCGCGAGCATGCCCGCCATCTGCACGTTGATCAGCCACGTTCCCTCCAGCGCGAGTTGGTCGCCGGTAAAGCCGAGTCCCTTCAGGCTTGGGACCCGCACCACGCCGAAGAGAATGAGATCGTAGATATCGACGAAGTAACCGAGCGCGCCAATCAGCACGGCGGGATGCAGCAGCGCCGCGATGATGGCGTTGCGGGAAAGAGGTGCGGTCATCTCCTGAAATAACCCGCGCCCGAAACGAGAGCGAGGAAGTTTTTCAGGTGGGGACGTGAGTCCCTTCGCGTCCGTGGCTAGGGCCGCGGCAGCGTCACCGTGAAAACCGATCCGCCCTCCGCGCCGCTTTGCGCTGTGACCCGGCCTCCATGTGCCTCCACGAATGCCTTCACCAGGCTCAAGCCCAGGCCCGAGCCCCGTTGCGAACGGCTCTTGTCCCCGCGATAAAGCCGCTCCCAAATCCGGGGCAGGTCCTCCTCCGCAATGCCGATGCCGGAATCCTCCACGGTAATGCGGATCGCATCGGGATCGAAGCGCGCGCCGATCTTCACCCGGCCGCCGTCGGGTGTGTACTTCAGTGCATTATCGAGCAGGTTGCTGAGCAAAAGTTGAAGCCGGTTACGATCTGCCGTGACCTGCCCGGCGGGGTCAATCGTCGCCGTGACGGTGATGGATTTATCCTGCGCCACGTCGTCGTAGAGTTCGATCAGGCTTGCGACCACCGGCTCGAGCGCGAAGGTCTCCAGGTCGAGCTTCAGCGCGCCCGCCTGCACCTCGGAGATATCCATGATCGTGCGCAGCATCGCGTTCAGCCGCTCAGCCTCCTCGACCGCATCGGCGAGCGCCTCTTTGATTTGCCCCGGGTCTTCATGTTGCAGCGCGAGTTCCGCCCCGCCCTGCAGCCGGGTCAACGGCGTCCGCAAATCGTGCGCGACATTATCGAGCGAATCACGCATCGCGCCGATCAACGCCTCATTGCGCTCCAGCATCCGGTTGAAAAGCGTGACGAGCTCGTCGATCTCGTCCTCCGTGCGCGGGCCCTTCACCCGGGCGCGCATGTCGCCCGTCTGGATGATCGACCGAACCGCCCCGATAATATTGCGGATCGGTCCCAGCGCTCGGTAGGTCAGGAACGCCCCGCCGCAAAAGCCGAATGCGACCATGGGCAGGATGGCGAAAAGAAAGATGGTGCGGAAATGGCGGAGGAGTTCGTCGCGATCCTCCGTGGTGCGGCCCACCTCCATGATGGAGCCGTCGGGGAGTTGTGTGCGGGCGATGGTCCAGACCATGTGCTGTTCCGCCGAGGGCACGCTCAGCCAGTCAGTATCATGGACGCCGCGATCCTCTACCCGGCGGCTCAGGACATTCTGGTCGCGGCGCGGCGATTTGAAAAAGAGCAGGCGCTGGTTCGCGTTCACCACTTCAAGAAAGGTCGATTCCTTTTCCCATTCGCTCTCGGTCTCGAAATGATCGCCGATGGAGGCGGTGCCCCCTTGCGTATACCAGGCGCGGCAGGCGTCCAGCTTCGCGCGGACGATCTCGTGATCACTCTCCCGTAATTCGCGGATGAGAAGAATGTAGGCCAGCGCAAAAAGCAGGAACGCGCCAAACACAAAAAACGCCGTGTACCAGAGATTCAGCCGCAAGCTGAAGCCGAGAGGCTGGAAAAGGCGACGCTTCGACGCCTCCGGCTTTTCCGTCAGCGGCTGGAGAGGTTTTCGCGGCGCAAGCATCAAGGGAAGTTAAAGGGCGGGAGAAGGAAGATAAAAGCAAGAAGAGGAGCCGGTTTCCCCCTCCGCGCCTTTACCCCATTCTCTCACCTTCCTCAGGGCAGTCGCAGGCTATACCCCGCTCCGCGCAGGGTATGGATCAGCTTCGGCTCGAAATCCCGGTCGATCTTGTTGCGCAGTCGGCAAACCAGCACGTCCACCACGTTGGTCTGCGGATCGAAATGATAATTCCAGACATGCTCCAGGATCATCGTTTTCGAGACGACGCGGTTCTGGTTGCGGAGGAGATATTCAAGGAGCAAGAACTCCCGCGCCTGGAGATCGATTTTCGTCGTGCCGCGATGCACCTCGCGGGTCAGCAGGTCCATCTTCAAATCCGCGAAAGTCAGGCTGGTCACGATCGCTCCGGAACCGGCGCGGCGGATCAGCGCCTGCAGGCGCGCGAGGAGTTCGGCGAAGGAAAAGGGCTTCGTGAGATAATCGTCGCCGCCGCGCTGGAGACCTTTCACGCGGTCGTCGAGCGAGCGCTTGGCGCTCAGGATCAGCACGGGCACCTTGCTTTCCTCCGCGCGCCATTTCTCGATCACGCTCAGGCCGTCGAGCTTCGGCAGCATCAGATCCACCACGGCCGCGTCGTAGGTATTCTTGCGGCCCATCTCGCAGCCTTCCTCGCCGTTCGTGCTGATATCGACCGTGTAATTAGCCTCGCGGAGACCTTTGGCGACAAAGGAGGCAATCTTGGTGTCATCTTCAACAAGGAGAATTTTCATGGGCAAGTTCCGGGTAATGAGAAGCTAACATGAGAGACGTGTTCGCCACGTTACAAGTCACTCATGTTTCTGAAATAGGCTGCCAAGCAAAGCACCAGTGGTCGTACAATTCCGTCATGCATTTTGCGTAGAAGAAAGGGACCCGTTAAAGACGCCCCGGTTTCAATTTACTAGGGTTTCCGTCGAGAATCGCCCTGGCGAGCATCAAAAAAGGAGATGGCACGGCTTTTGCGTATGTACTGCTGTTGGAAATTAAAAAGAAAAAAGGATACCTACTATGAACGTTGCCCAAGCTGATGATTGCCGTATTGAAACCCGTTTTGTCTGGGCACGTTGCGCTGCCGAGAACGCCCGCGCCATGCAGGCATTGATCAAGGCTTTCCAAAGCGACGGCTGGGAATCTTCCCGAGACGTTGTGTCCCGCAAGAAGCCATCCCGGCGCAATTCCCACCGCTAAGGCGGAGACGATTCAAGCCCCTCCCGGGTTAAGCCCTGGGAGGGGCGCGCCAGCTCCAGCGCACCTCTGTCCGGCATCCCGGATCGAGTGGAGAATTCCGTCCAGTCCCGCTGGAATTTCGACCGCTTTCCAATTTAAATGCTCGTTTAAAATTGCCGTCATCCTGAGCTTGGCGAAGGATAAGCTTCCGGCACGCGTCCGAATTGGCGGGAAAACTACTCTCGCGATAGTGAAAGTCAGCGGAAGCTGATCCTTCGACAAGCTCAGGATGACGGCGCTTTTTGAGAGTGAGCCTTTTTCAGCGAGCCCAGCGCACCCTGCGCTGACCCAAAGCCTCTGCCGCTTTCGTACCAACCCGAGACGGTAATCTTCCCGATCGTCTTGCCCGATTCCAATTGTTGATGGGCCCGGCGTAGATTCTCGGCGCAAATGGGAGAGAAAATTTCTCCGTGTGTCGGATTTATTTTCCGCTCGTCCACCAATGCGGCGACCTGGTCCAGGATGTCGCCTTGGCGTCCCCGGTCCGCGGTCTGGAACATGGAGCGCGTGAACATGAATTCCCAAAAGAACGCGGCGCTTTTGCTCTTGAGCAAATTGAGGTCGATGGGCTGGGCGTTCTCCACGATGCAAACGATCCGGCCCTGGGGGCGAATCACCTCCGCCATGACTTTCCAGTAAGCGTCCGTGTTATTGAAATTCGCGATGAAATCAACTTCCGCGTGGCCAATGGCGGCGAGTTGCGGGGGCAGCGGCTGGCGGTGATCGAGGACCTGGTCCGCGCCGAGATCGAGCACCCACTTCCGCGATTCCGGCCGGCTCGCGGTGGTGATGACCGTCAATCCGGCCAGCTTCGCCAATTGAATCGCAATGGAGCCGACGCCGCCCGCGCCGCCGATGATGAGCAACGATTGCCCGCGATTGCCGCCCTGCCGGTCGAGGCCGAGCCGATCGAAGAGCGATTCCCACGCTGTGAGCGTGGTCAGCGGAAAGCCCGCCGCTTCCGCGAAGGAAAGCGACTTCGGCTTATGGCCGACGAGCAATTCATCCACCGCTTGAAATTGGGCGTTGGAACCGGCGCGGGTGACATCGCCTGCGTAATAAACTTCATCGCCGGGTTGAAAGCGCCTCACGTCCGCGCCCACCGCTTCGACGACGCCCGCTGCATCCCAGCCCAGCACGCGCGGCGACGTTTCAACTTTGTCCTTGGGCGCGCGGACCTTGGTATCGACCGGGTTGACGGAGACCGCCTCCACCCGCACGAGCAGGTCGGAGGGTTTCGGCTCGGGCCTGGGTAATTCGACATCGACGAGCGACTGCGGATCGCCGATCGGCAGGTACCGGGTCAGCGCGACGGCTTTCATTCAGGCATTCTTGTCCCGCTCATGCCGAATGTCGATGGCCTGGTAGAGGTAGTAAACTTCCTCGGCGATGTTCTTGCAGTGATCGGCAATCCGCTCGAGGCAGCGCGCCACGATCGTCAGGTTGAGGGAGCGCGTGATCGTCGCCGGGTCCTCCAGCATGAAACTGGTCAGTTCGCGGGCGAGCTGCTTGTTGATCGCATCGACTTCCTTGTCGCGCTTGATGATCTCCTGGGCGAGTTCCGGCTTGCGGTCGATGAAGGCGGTGATGCTGTCGCGCAGCATGCCCTCGGCGATCTGCGCCATGCGGGGGATGTCGATCAGTGGCTTGAGCAGCGGTTCGCGGTTCAGTTCCAGCGACCGGCGCGCGATGGCCACGGCCTGGTCGGCGATCCGTTCGAGGTTGCTGGAAATCTTGGAGGCGACGAGCATGAGACGGCAATCGGTCGCCACCGGCGCATGCGTGGCCATGTGGTTGATCACGAGTTCGTCGATGCTGATTTCCAGTTCGTCGAGCTGGGAATCTTCCTTCTCGACCGTGGCGGCGAGTTTCTCGTCCCGTTCGACCAGGGCTCGGATCGCGAGAGAGAGGTTCCGGTCGGCGAGGCTGGCCATGAGCAGCAGCGTCTCCCGGATGTTGGAGATCTGCTCGGAGGCGGGCCCGTTGGAGTAAGGATTGGTGGAGGCGGAGAAGGGCATGGAGGTAAAGTTCTAAAAAACGAAGAGATCAACCGAAACGGCCGCTGATGTAGTCTTCCGTTTGTTTCTGGGTCGGGTTGGTGAAAATCTTTTCGGTCGCATCGATCTCGATCAGGCGGCCCATGTAGAAGAACGCGGTGATGTCCGAGCAGCGGCCCGCCTGCTGCATGTTGTGGGTGACGATGACGATGGTGTAGTCCTGCTTCAACTGGTGGATGAGTTCCTCCACCTTCACCGTCGCGATGGGATCGAGCGCGGAACAGGGCTCATCCATCAGGATGATCTCCGGCTCGACCGCGATGGCGCGCGCGATGCAAAGCCGCTGCTGCTGGCCGCCGGAAAGACCGAGTGCGCTGGTGTGCAGGCGGTCCCGCACTTCCTCCCACAACGCCGCGCCGCGCAGGCTGCGCTCCACGGTTTCGTCGAGGCGCGACTTGGAGTTGATGCCCTGGAGGCGCAGGCCGTAGACGACGTTCTCGTAGATCGATTTCGGGAACGGGTTCGATTTCTGGAAGACCATGCCGACCCGCTTGCGCAGCTCGATCACATCGACCGAAGGATCATAGATATCGACGCCCGAAATCTTGATCGAGCCCGCGCCGATGCGCGTGCCTTCGACCAGGTCGTTCATGCGATTCAGGCAGCGCAGCAGGGTCGACTTGCCGCAGCCGGATGGCCCGATGAACGCGGTGACCAGCTTGTTCTTGATCGGGAAATTGATGCCGTGCAGCGCCTTGCTCGCGCCGTAATAGAAATCGACATTGTTGATGTCGATGATCGTCGGCGCGTTCAGCCGGGCAAGCTTGTCGGAGGGTGAGGGGGCGGCGACCTTCGTGGGCACAACCTCCGCAGTTTGGGCGCTTGGTTTCGATTCGTCCATAGTAGTTGTGGCGGGTTGAGAGCTCATGGCAGGGGCGGGATTTACCATTTCAGGCGATTGCGGAGTCGAATGCGGAGGAGCACGGAGGACAGCGCGATCGCCATGACCACGGCCAGAAAGACGAAGGCGGTGCCGTACTGGACGCGCTCCGTGTATTCATTCTGGGGGATCTTGGAACTTACCACATAAATGTGGTAAGGCAGCGCGCTGACGCCATGCAGGGCGAAATCGTGGATCCAGAGAAAGGGATATTCCACATAACCGAGAAAGCCGCTGTGCATCCGGTTCGGTGTGATGGAAAGTTCCCACGGCAGCTTGTCGCTGGTCGCGTAGGCGGCGGTGAAGAGGATCGGTGCGGTTTCCCCCGCGACCCGCGCGATGCCGAGCACAGAGGAGGTCAGGATGCCGGGCAGTGCGTAGGGCAGCACGTTGGAAAAGATGGTCTGCCATTTGGTCGCGCCAAGCGCCAGCGAGCCCTCGCGAAAGCCGCGCGGCACGGCGCGGAGCGATTCCTCGCTGGCCGTGATGATCACCGGCAGGACCATGAAGGCGAGCGTGAACCAGCCGGCCAGCAGCGAGATGTTCCAACCCATGCCGATCACGAAGATACCCACGCCGAACAGGCCGAAAACGATCGAAGGCACGCCCGCGAGATTGACGATAGCGAGCCGGATCGCGCTGATCAGCGGCCCCTGCTTGCTGTACTCGCTGAGGTACACCGCGCTGAAAATTCCCAGGATGAGCGCGATGGTCATCGAGCCGATGACGAGCAGCACGGTGCCCACGATCTGCGGCCAGATGCCCCCGGCGGCGTAGCTGTAAGTCTCATGCTCGGTGATGTCGTTGGGATCGATCTTCGGCTGGGCGGCGGAGGGCGCGGGCGTCTCCGCGGGCGGCGTGGGTGTGGCCGGGGCGAGCAGCGCGCTCGCGGCATTCGTCGCCCGAGCGGGCGAGGGGGTAACGACTTCCGTGGTCGCATGGACCGCGGGTGCCAGCGGTTGTTCGGGAGTCGCCGCGGCAGGAGCGGTCTCCGGTGTGCCCTCGCCGGTGAAGGCGTAATATTGCGCCGCCGACATCTGCTTCAACTCGCCCTTGTAGCGAAAGATGTGGAGCGTCTGCGGCTTCGTGAAAAGAAAGTCGTTATGGATGAAGGGGAACGCGCCATCGAAGCGGATCGAGCCGAAAACGGCGGGCGAACCCTTGTAGATGATGATGGAAAAGATGATCGCGCCAAAACCGAGGATCACATACGTGAAAGCGCGCAGCAGCCAGAAGACAATCGTCTCCTTGAGCGCGGCCACTGTGGCCTGCCGACGAAAAGGATGGGCACGCGTGGTCATGCCTTTAGCCAATCGAAATCTTGAACCGCTTCACCACCCGCTGGGCGAGGAAATTGATCCCGAGTGAGATGACGAAGAGGAACAGGCCGACCATGAACAGCGCATGCCATTCGATGCCGCCCCGCTCCGCCTCGCCCAATTCCTGCGCGATGATGCCGGTCATGGTGTGGACGGGCTGGAAGAGGACCATCAGTCCGTCGCTCATCGGTGGAATCTGGATGCTGTTGCCCGCGCAAAGCAGCACCACCATGGTCTCGCCGATCACGCGGCCAAAGCCGAGCAGCACGGCGGAAATCACGCCCGAAAGCGAGGCGGGCAGAATGATGCGCCAGATCGTCTGGAGCCGGTTCGCGCCGAGCGCGTAGGAGGCTTCCTTGAAGGAGCGCGGGACGTTGTTGATCGCGTCCTCCGTCAGCGTAAAGATCGTGGGCACGGCCATGAAGGCGAGCAGGATGCCCGCGGTGATGATGTTCAGGCGCGAGCTGAAATGCGGCAGGATGCCCCATTGCGAAAGTTGCAGGAGAAATTGCCCGAGCACCGCGACGCCGAAGAAGCCGAGCACCACGGAAGGAATCGCGGAGATGAATTCGATCGCGGGCTTGATGATGTGCTGCTCCCACGGCGTGGCGATCTGGTTGATGTAGACCCCCGCGCCGACGCCGAGCGGGACGGCGATGACCAGCGCGACGATGGAGATCAAGGTCGAACCGGCGAGCAGCGGGAGGATGCCGTAGTAGTTCTGCCACGAGCTCGCGGTCAGCCAATTCGTGTTGAAGAAGAAATCGGTCACGCCCTTGTACCAGGGCAGCGGCAGGTGCGGGTTCCAGGTTTCAAGCTCGTTCTCGTAGGTCGGGAGAACGGCCATCAGCCCGCGCACTTGCTCGTTAAAGCCGGCCAACTCGGCCTTCATCGTCTCATCGAGGGCGGGCGGCGGTTGGGTCAGGAACAGGGCCAGCCCAGCCGCGAGTTTCACGTTCGCGTCCTGGATGGAGGGCAGCGCGTCGTGCAGCGGCTTGACCGCGGCGTCGAGATCAACTTCCTGATAGGTCACCTGATCGGCCAGCTCCTTTTTATTGGAGCGAAGATAGAGCTCCTTCTCCTGCTTCTTGTGTTCGACATCCGTCACGGCGTCGCGGGTCGCAGTTGCGGCGTCGCCGAGGGGAGAAATGATGACGTTGAGCGGATCGCCCAGCGTGCTGAGCCGGTTGACATAATCGTCGAACGGCGTGAGGGCATTATTCGCATCGGTCAGGGCCTGGTCGGCGGGCTTGCCGTCGCGCTTGCCTTGGGCGATGAGCCGCAGGAGCTCCTTCAACCGGACATCGGCGAGGTATTTGCCGAGACCGTCGATCCCGGAGGTTTCCTTCTTGAGGATATCGACAAATTCCAACCCGGCCTGGCGATAGACGAGCAGGTTCCGGTAGTTCTCGCCGAAGAAGCCGCGCGAGGGATTGAACCCGATGCTTTCGCTATAGAGCGACAGCATGATCAGCCCGAGGACGACGATCGACATCCAGGCATTGGCCCCGAAGAAATATTTGATCAACTCGTCCTTCGTCAGCCAGGGGACGAGGGAACGGCCGCGCGTCGAGATCGCCTCCCGAAGGGGGCGCTGATCGATACGTTTGATCTGGGGCGACGGCGACATGACGGAAAGCGAGTATCGAGAAAAAACCCGCTGAATGAATCTCATTCAGCGGGTTGGCTGCAAGTATCAGGGAAACTTATTTGAGGGGAGCAAAACCGACTTCCTGCACGATCTTCTGGCCCTTGGCGCTGAGGGTGAAGTCGAGGAATTCCTTCGCTTCGCCGGTCGGCTCGCCATTGGTGTAGTAGAACGTGGAGCGGGAGATCGGGTAGGTATGACCGCGCACCGTGGCAATGGAGGGCTTCACGCCGTCCACCGCGAGCGCCTTGACGCCGGCGGCGTTCAGGTAGGCCATGCCGACATAACCGACACCGGCGGGATTCTTGCCCACTTCCGCGGCAATCTGCTCGTTACCGGCCATCTTCTGGGAATTGCCAGCATAGTCCTTCGCGCTCATCGCCATCTTCTTGAAGTCGGAATAAGTGCCGGAGGAGGTGTTGCGGGTGTAGACCGAGATCGCGCCGGGCGTGCCGCCGACCGCGCTCCAATCGGTGATTTCACCGGTGAAGATACCTTCGACCTGCTTCTTGCTCAGCTTGGAAACACCGTTCGCGCTGTTCACGATGATCGCGATGCCGTCATAGGCCACGATGGTCGGCTTCAGGGTGCGGCCCTTGGCGCTGGCGGAGGAGACTTCGGTATCGAAGGCGCGGCGGCTGGCCATGCCGATATCGGCGGTGCCGTCGATGATCGCGGCGATGCCGGTGGTGGAACCTTCCGCGGCGATGTCGAAGGTGGTGCCGGGGTGGGCGGCCTTATAAGCTTCCGCGAGTTGGGGAACGAGCTTGGCGCCGAGCGTATCGGAGCCCTTGATGACGAGTTTGGAATCCGCGAGGGCGGACGAGGCGGCCAAGGCCGTCGCGAGACAGAGGAGGAGGAGTTTTTTCATTTTAATCTAAGAGGGGTTCATTCATTCGTGACTGTGGGCGATCGAGACCCCAAGGCCCCGACGCAAGTCGTGAACGTGCCGTGGAATTGTTACGAATACGTGTCGGTCAAGAAACAATTCCAAATTTCTTTAGTTGACTTTGCTTGTCCCGGAATCGCCGGGCTTGCCGGTGGCCCGTTCGACTCGTAGACAGGGTTGAGTCATGGAGCCCGCCGCCGCAACTTCCGCCCGCGCCCGGGAAGCGGCCCTCCTCGGTGCGCTTTTTGCCGCGAAGGGCCAACATCTCAACCGCGCCGACCTCGCCCGCGTGGCGGGAATTTCCGTCGCTGACCTCGAATCGACCCTGGCCCCTTATCTTCAGGCGGGCTACCCGATCGAGTTCCATCCCCAAGGCGGCATCGGTCTCCAGGAGCCGCCTGATATCTGGTGTGCGGAGGAAATCCTGGGCCGATGTCCCGCCCGGGAAGGACTGCCCGCCTGGGAGCCGTTGCTGCTCGCCGAGACGGCCTCGACCAACGATGTGGCGCGGGAGCAGGCGCGCAAGGGGCTCCGGGCCGGGTTCGTCGTCGCGGCCGCCCGCCAGACACGGGGCCGTGGCCGTCTCGGTCGCTCGTGGGAATCGCCGACGGCCTGCGGACTCTACGTCTCGCTCCTGCTGCGTCCCGCCCTGGCCGCGGCGGAGGCGGGACAGCTTACCATCCTCAGCAGCGTGGCCGCCGGGGATGCCGTGGAGGCGGTCTCCGGCCTGCGCCCGCAGATCAAGTGGCCCAACGATCTCATGGTTCATGGTCGCAAGCTCGCCGGGCTGCTGATCGAGGCCGAGCCGCAGGGGCGCGGTCTCGCCCATGCCGTCGTCGGGATTGGGATCAACGTGCGCCATCGGGCCGAAGATTTTTCCGACGAAGTGCGGCATTTGGCCACCTCCCTTTTCCTGGTCACGGGACAGCTTTATCGCCGGGCGGATGTGCTCGTCGCCCTGTTGCATGCTTTCGAGGCGCGGCTCAGTCGTCCCTTTGCCGAGGCGCGCGAGGCCTGGGCGGCGAGCAGTCTCACGCTCGGCCAGCAGGTCACTCTGACCACCGTGCGCGGAATCAAACATGGCCAGGCGCTCGGCCTCGATGAATCGGGCGCGCTGCTTCTTCGCTCCGATTCGGGTGAAATCGAGACCATCACGGCAGGCGATATGCGGGCGGTGTAATCTCATTGGGTCTCATTCCCCGAAGCTCGCTACGGCTCGGGTCTATCGCCTTGGGTGGTAGCCGCCGCACGCCGTGCGGTGGTGTCTTTTCGAAGAAAGAGAGGAGCGTAGGAGCTTTTCTTCTCTCCTCCACCGCACGGCGTGCGGCGGCTACCTCGGCCCGACGGCGGGCGCAGACCGCCGCAATTACCGCCGACCGCAGGTCTGCCGACCGCAGGTCCGACGGCGTCATAAAAAGCGATTGTGCCTTTTGCAGTTGGCCCGTCGGCTGCTTCCTTCAAGGAAGATCAAATAAAAGGCTCCTCCCCGAGGGGAAATGAGCCGATCGAATGGCGGTTTTTGATCCGGCTGGCTTGTTTCGTCAATGGGGACGACTAATGGGCCGACTGGATCGCGATGTCAGAGGAGAAACAGGAAGAAACGGGCGGCCCGGCGGTGCGAAAGCATCCCGGGCCGTTTGGTTTTTCGGGGGGAAATCACGGACGCGAGGGACTCGCGTCCCTACCTCCATCGGAGGAGTGTTTCCGTGACGAGGCTCAAAAGACACAGCGTGAGCAGAATAGAACCCGCCGTGCTGGGCGCGGGCGATTGAGTACGCTTCAAGGCCATTCGCGCCAGGCCTGGCAGAGCCAGAAGGATGGAGCCGAAAATAAACGTGGCCACGACCTGGCTTCCCATGGGCCCCAGAAGCCGTTCGAAGGGAGTCCAAGGCGCCGGTTCCATATGCGCTTGAGCGAGAAAAAGCGCGAGGAACGTCGCCGCCCGCGCCAGCGTCAGTCCGACCAGCAGCCGGGCGAAGGAAGACGCCGACACGCCCTCCCGGGGCGCTTCCCGCCGGGTGAGGACGTAGACGACGTAAGCGAGACCCGTCACCGCTCCGCCCAAATAAAGAGAGGCCAGGAAAAGGGCGTCGCGCCACGCGG
>JAMFSY010000108.1 GCA_026225555.1 Methylacidiphilales bacterium | reverse complement strand
GACCTAAGGGGCATGATGACTTGACGTCATCCCCACCTTCCTCCGAGTTGACCACGGAAGTCTCATATGAGTCCCCTACATAACTCGCTGGCAACATAGGACGAGGGTTGAGCTCGTTGCGGGACTTAACCCAACATCTCACGACACGAGCTGACGACAGCCATGCAGCACCTGTGCTAGCTGGTATTGCTACCTCGTCCCCGTTTCTGGGTTCTACTACTAGCATGTCAAGGCCAGGTAAGGTTCTTCGCGTTGCATCGAATTAAGCCACATACTCCACCGCTTGTGCAGGCCCCCGTCAATTTCTTTGAGTTTTAACCTTGCGGCCGTACTTCCCAGGCGGCGCGTTTAATGTGTTAACTTCGCCACGAGCGGGGTCGATTCCGCTCACAGCAAACGCGCACCGTTTAGGGCCAGGACTACCGGGGTATCTAATCCCGTTTGCTCCCCTGGCTTTCGTGTTTCAGAGTCAGGAATCTTCCAGGTAACCGCCTTCGCCACCGGTGTTCCTTATGATATCTACGCATTTCACTGCTACACCATAAATTCCGTTACCCCCTCCGATCCTCTAGCCGAGCAGTATCAAGCGCAGTTTCAGAGTTAAGCTCTGAGATTTCACACCTGACTTACCCGACCTCCTACACACCCTTTACGCCCAATGAATCCGAACAACGCTCGGGACCTCTGTCTTACCGCGGCTGCTGGCACAGAGTTAGCCGTCCCTTCCTCTCCGCATACCATCAAATACGCTTGCTATTAACATGCGTATCCTTGTTCTGCAGTGACAGGAGTTTACAATCCAAGAACCTTCATCCTCCACGCGGCGTCGCTCCATCAGACTTTCGTCCATTGTGAAAAATTCTCGACTGCTGCCACCCGTAGGTGTCTGGACCGTGTCTCAGTTCCAGTGTGGCTGGTCGTCCTCTCAGACCAGCTACCCGTCATAGCCTTGGTGAGCCATTACCTCACCAACTAGCTGATGGGCCGCGGGCTTCTCAAAAAGCGTCAGGCCTTGCGGTCCCCGACTTTGATCTTTCGATCACATGCGGTATTAATTCGACTTTCGTCGAGCTATTCCCCACTTCTTGGTAAATTCCCACGTGTTACGCACCCTTTCGCCACTCAACTTACTCTGTTATTGCTAACAAAATAAGTCGCGTTCGACTTGCATGTCTTATCCACGCCGCCAGCGTTCGTTCTGAGCCAGAATCAAACTCTCCGTTAATTCAAGCACTTCATTGCTGAAGGACTTGATCATTACAAAAAGTAAGTCAGCGTCCCACGGCTAGGTGGGGGCTGATTCTTCTGACCTTATCGGTCAAAAACTTTGAGATCTTATCGATGTGAGTACTGGCTTGCGCCAGTCTTCATCTGCATAAGAAAGAAACCCAACGTTCCGCACAATTCAATCTATTCGCTGTACTTCTTACTTAGGTTGTCTCCACCGAGTGATCTAGCGCGGCTAACAATTTGCGCCACTCGGTTCCAGTATAGTATTCAAAGATCATAATGCTGCAGCTGGCCCGGTTCCGAAGAACCGACTCGCCGTCCTGACGAAGTTTTCACTTCATCCGACGACGCTTCACCCGTTGTCTGTCTTCTTTCTTTTTTACCGAAAGACTACTGAGCTAACGAGCGATGCCGGAGACAAGCTTGCCCATATTTGCTTCGCTTAAATCAGCGAGGCGGGCGGAAACTGAAGTCTCAAACTGCACCAATCACCCCGTTTCGGGGTAGGGATGAACATATAGAAACGGCGAAAATCGTCAATCGTTTTTGGAATCTTTTTTGCAGATTTTTTTGAAAAAGTTGAGTTCTCAGAGGAGAAACCGCTCAAAAATATTTTTACTTCAACCGCTATTTTCCCGCACTAGTTCCGATGATGCGCCACATTGCGCCAATCCACTTTTTTTCAAAAAAAGACGTTTTCAGAGGAGAAAGGCCCTTTTTCCGCGATTAGTTTTTGATTTTAACCGCCTCCAGCCCCGCGTCTTTCCCTAATCCCAGGCAGATTCCCAGAGGGGAAAACGCGAATTTCCACCTTTCCCCTACAGATTCGCGATGCTCCGCTTGGCGAAGGAATTCCATCCCGCCAGAGCTAAACGGGCGTTAGGATGCGCAATTCCCTCCTCGACCTGGTCGGTTCCGCTATGGAGCTGCACCAAAACCGTCTTGCGGGTCTTCTGAGAGCGGTTGGGCATGGAGCCGTGGAGAGTGAGATAGTGAAAAAAGAGTACATCCCCCGGTTCGGCTTCGATCACCGTCGCCTTTTCCAGAGGGTAATCGTCCAGGATTCCACCCTCGGCGAGGCCATTGCTTTCCGGGAGTCGGCCGAGCCGGTGGGAGCCCGGATAGACGCGTAGACAACCCATTTCGTCCGTTGCGTTGGAAACATGAATGATGCCCGCCACCATGGTGTCGTTGACCGTGGGGAAATAACTCCAGTCCTGATGCATGGGAAAGGGCGCCTCTTTTTCCGCCGGCTTCTGGAAGAGCTTGGTGTGGTGAAGGATAACGTCGGGCCCAAGAATGCCTTTGGCAGCTTCCAGGAAACGTTCCTGCAGCAGCGCGCACATCCAGAGGGCTGAATACATCTGGACGTTGTGGGTGTGAACGACGACTGATTTTTTGGCGGCTATTTTTTCCATTGTGGCACCCGCCCAGCGGGCGTTCGTCTCCTCTCCGCTCGTGGAGATTTGCTCGACGATGCGATCGAAGTCGCGTTCGAGGTCGCTTATTTCAGCGGGCGAGTAAACGCCGCGGGCATGGTAGTAGCCGTTTTTCTGGAAGGATTCAGTGATTTCAGTTGAGGATGTAGTCATAATTATGTGTGGTATCTATGCGGCTCATTCTAATGAAACGGGGGACTCCTTCTCAATGGTAGTTAGGATAAAATGCTGGTATTTTTACGTAATTATGTCCAAGTCCCATTCCCTTCCCTGGCCCCTGCGCTGCCTTCCCATTCCGGCGATCGGAAGTGTTGGCGTTTTCCCGATGATCGTCCCCGGCTGCAATCGGACGTACGCGCATGAAACCATGGCTCTTCACCTCCACGATTATGTGGGAGAGATGTGGATCGATGGCATTCGCTATCGATTGCAACCCGGCGACATCACCCTTTCCCCTAATGGAAAGCTCTCGCGTTATGAGTTGCAGAGCAGCGGTTCGCACCTCTGCATTCATTTCTTTTTTCCCAAGGGGCAGGCCCGCCTCCCCTCAGTACGCCTGCCTCTTCATTTTCGTCTGGGTCCCCAGGTTATCGCAGCCCGAGAGCGGTTTTGGCGGACGATCGACCACACCCGGCAAGCGGGTTCGAAGGCTGATTCTCCGGCGGGATGGGCCGCCTCCGCCTCGCTGCAGGAACTCTTGCTTTGGCTCCATCTGCAAAGACATCGAGGCCTAGCACCCCGACGCAGCAGCCTTGTCGAGGAAGCACTGGCCAAGCTGGAGAAAGCTATTGAGGCATCGCTCGCCAAGCCCATGCTCATCGCGGAGCTGGCGGCTGGCGTGGGTTTGAGCTCCGATTACATTGCCCGCCTCTTTGCCCAGCGCTATGGCATGACGCTGCAGCATTATCTGCTTCTGCGTCGAGTCGAGCTTGCCCGGCATTTGCTGCTCTCCAGCGATCTCCTGGTCTCCGAGATTGGGCGGCGGGTCGGGATGCCTGATTCGCAATACTTCAACAAACAGTTTCGTCGGGTGGCGGGGCAAAGTCCCCTGGCCTATCGCCGTCAACATTCCCGGAAGGCGGCTCGCCGCCCATCTGCAGGAAGGAAGAGTCCCTCGCTCAAATAGCGCCTACCGAGGCAAAAATACCGCATCCGTTGCGCTATGCCAGGCCTCGGTCCAGCCCTCCAGCGCCTTTAATTTCGGGTAAACGGCATCGTTGACCGGCAGGAGGATCGCATCCGGCGCGGGGGAATGCAGCAGGGTGTTCCACTCTCCGCGTGCGGAGAAGAAATCGTCCACCTTTTGGTAGGTTTCCGGCCGATAAACGAGATCGTAGCGCCCGTCCATCGAGACCCGCATCCGTCCGCGCAGGCGCCAAAGCGCGTAGCTTCCGTAGTTAAGCGGCACCAATAGCCGTCCATGCACGTTCTGCCCCTCAAGGTAATCGACCGCCTGGACGGGGCAGAACCTGGCCGTGAACTGCAAATCCAGCCCGCTCCCCGGCAGGATGCTCAGCGCCGCGTAAAGGGGCACCAGCAGCATCATAAAGCGCATTCCCAGGTAGCCCAGCCGATGAATGGGATTCTCAAAGCTTTGGATGGCTGGCTCATTCGGAAGAAGATCAGGCCCCAGGGCCGCGCAAACTGCGGCAAAGAGCGTCGTATACCGGGCCGAGGTCAGCGATAGCGCCATCGCCGCGCCAATCAACAGGATCGAGGAGCGATCCACCCGACGCCAGCCGCGGGTATAGATCAGCAGCCCCAGAGTGATCACCGCGCCGACCAGCAGGATCTTGTAACCGGGATAAGCCACCATGTCCGACCATGAAACCGGCGACCATTCGTCGAGGCCTCGCCGTGTCGTCAACAAGGCGCGCCCGGTCGAAATCCAGAGCTGCCACCCAAAAGGATTGATCAGCGTTACCAGGGTGCAGCTTGATAAAAGAGCACCCCACCTTTTCCACGCGCCGCCCTGCCAGAATTCCACCACCGTCACGCCGAGCAACCAGGCCAGGCCGATGACAAAGCCGCCGTGAAGATTGGCCCACAAGATCGCCGTGAGAATATAGGCAAGCGGCGCAATCCGACGCCCATGCCGCTCGCACTGGTACCAGTAAAGCCAAAGCGCGAAAAAGAAGTGCGTGAATGTCATGCAGCGCACCGTCCACTGAAATGAAGGCAGCAATGCCAGAAGCACCACCGCATAAAAAGTCGCAAAGAAAGCCGTGGGGCGCCGCCCCGTCAGCCCGGCCCAGACAAGCAGCGTGAGCGTCAGCGCCAACAGGATCAACTTCAGCATCACCATCGCGACGCCTCCGCTCCACTGGTAGAGACCGTAAAAAATCAGCGCGCTTCCCCACTCGTGATCGGCGATATGTCGGTAATCGGCGAGATAACTGAACGTGCCTCCCAGTGGAAATTGGTGCGTTTGCCAAAGTGTCTCCCCCAGCGCCAGGCGATGCCAGAGATCCGGATCAGCCGGATTCACCACCGTCCCCTCCGCCCAAACCAGAATGAGCAAGTAAAACCAGAAGAGACACTTGATCAGCGGCGTCGACACGCCCTCTTTAAAGCCGTTCGCCGAAGCCTTGTCGAGGGACGAACGGCCGTGGCCTTGACCTCACGGCCACGGATTGATATCACCGAGCCGTTGAAATCAAAGACGTACGATATCGATTTCAACCCACGGTGGTCTCGGGCAAGGGGAGTTTTATTTTATGAATGACGGTTCATCGGGAAATCTGATTTGGGCCATTCTGGCAGGAGTCGTGGCGGCCCTCATCGGCGCGCTGATCTGGATGGGCATCACGGTGGCGACCGGTCTGCATGTCGGGTATGTGGCCATCGGCGTCGGCGCTCTCGTCGGTTATGCCGTGCGGCTCGCGGGCAAAGGCTCAACCCCCATCTTTGGCGTGATCGGCGCACTCCTCACTCTGCTCGGCTGCCTGGGCGGCGAAACCCTGACCGTCATCCAACTCGCCGCCAACGGCACGCAATCGAGCTTCTTCGAAGTCCTGAACCGCGTTGATTTCGCCAAGCTTCTCCCCGGAATCCTCGAAAATTCCTCACCCATCACTTATTTCATTTACGCCATCGGCATCTTCGAAGGCTACAAGCTCTCGATCCGCAAATAACTTCTGGAATAGAGGCCAACCGGCTCTTAGTCGCTCCCTCAAAACCGCGCCCGCAATTGCCGCACTGGCAATCCCAGCGCCTTCGCCAGCTTCTGCGCCAGGCCGGTTCGGCGCTGCAAATCGGAGGAGAGCACCGAATTGATACAGCGAAAATAGGCCACCTGCGTCGTCGGATCGACCCGCTCCAGAAACGATTGTTGTGCGGCATCCGCACCGACCAGTTGCGCCCAAATCGTTTGGTACCGTGCGGGATTATGCGTTTGTCGCTGCTCGATGTGGCTCAGGACTTGGTTCAAGGCCGCGTGAGAGGTGTTGCGGCGGCGCGGCTCTCCCGGCTTCTCCCCGGCCGCGTGGGAGGCGGAAAAATGCGCCCGTTCCTCCGCGGTCAGCGATCGCCCCAGCGCCGCCATCGGCACATGCCGCAGTGCCTCGTGATCGACCTCCTGCGCCAATTGCGCATAGGCCAGAGCCTCGATGCGGGGCCGGAGCTGTTCCAGCAACAGATCGACGGAAATATCCAGGCCGGAATCGCGCGCCTCGGTCAACAGGCGGTGCTGCACCTCCAGGCGCACCTGCCGGTAACGGGGTGCATCCACAATGAGATAGGGCTGCGTGTCAGAACCATTTCCCAGCACGCGCTGCTTGCCGCTGGCTTCCACGCGGCGACGGGCACGGATCGATTTCAGGTCGCGCCGCAGGGTCAGTTCGCGATAAGTCTTGAGCTCCTCGCGTTTATCGCGCGGGGTCTGGAATTCACGCGGCGGCATGGTCGTTTTCATCCAGGGCCCGGAGGAGCCGGAAGGGATAAAGACCCGAATCATGCCCGTCGTTCCACGTCGG
>JAMFSY010000107.1 GCA_026225555.1 Methylacidiphilales bacterium | reverse complement strand
TGGCGCACTTCTTTTTGGTGGTAGGTCGGATAGGTTTCGTGACCGGGGCGGAAATAGAAAATCTTGCCGTTGCCCCGTTTCCAGGTGCAGCCGGAGCGGAAGGCCTCGCCGCCTTCGAACCAGCTGAGGAAAATAATTTCCTCCGGCGCGGGAATGGCAAACGGTTCGCCGTACATTTCCTCATTCGGAATTTCGAAGGAGCGATCCAGTCCCTGCGCGAGCGGATGACCGGGATTGCAGACCCAGATGCGTTCCCGCTCGCCGGCTTCGCGCCAGGTCAGCGAACAGGTCGTGCCCATGAGCCGCTTGAAGATCTTGGAATAATGGCCGGAATGAAGAACCACCAGCCCCATGCCCTGCAACACGCGCGCCTGCACGCGATCGACGATCTTGTCCTCGACTTCGCCGTGGGCGCAATGGCCCCACCAGAAAAGCACGTCGGTCTGATCGAGGAGCGCCTCGGTGAGCCCATGCTCCGGCTGGTCCAGCGTGGCGGTGTGGACCTCGAGGCCGGGAACTTCCCGGAGTGCCTCGGCAATGGTCTCGTGCATGCCGCTCGGATAAATCTTCGCGACTTCGAGATGCTTTTTTTCGTGGACGTTCTCGCCCCAGACGGTGACGTGAATTTTCTGGCTCATGGTTTTATTTGGCGGAGTCGGCATCCCAATCGGGCATGACGATTTCCTGGTTGAGCTGGCTCGATTTCATGATCGCTTCCAGGATCGCGATGACGTGGATCGTCTGCTCGATGGGCACCGGCGATGGCGTCTTCTCACGAATCGCGCGGGCAAAGGCGAGAATTTCCTCGGTATGCGCGGGCTTGCGCCCGGCGTGAGGCAGCACCATGCCGTCGATCAGCGTGCGGTTCGTCACCGTGTGAAAATGGCCGGTGGGCCAGCGCATCGAGGCCTTCTTGCCCTGCAGCGTGGCGTTCAGCTCCTCCTTCTCCTGGTGTTGCAGCCAGCTGGCTTCCAGCACCATGGTCGAGCCATTGGAAAAATGGATGTAGCCGGAGGCGAAATCCTCCACGCCGAAGAGCACGCGGTCCCACTCACCCCAGCCGCCGGGGATATCGAAGCCCTTGGCGAAATTCGTATGCGCCCGACCGCTCACGCGCACCGGCTTGGGAAAATCCATCAGCCAGAGCGCGGTGTCCAGCGCATGGACGCCGATGTCCATGCAGGGCCCGCCGCCACTCAGGTTGGGATCGATGAACCCCGCGCTGGTCGGAAGCCAGTTGCGCCGCGTCGCATTAACCCGCGCGTGATAAACCTCGCCCATGGCGCCGGTATCCACCCAGGCCTTGATCGCGACCGAGGCCTCGCTGAAGCGATGATGCTGCGCGGTCATCAGAATGCGGTCGGTCTTGCGCAGCGCCTCGCGCATGGAGAGAATTTCCTGCACCGTCACCGCCAGCGGTTTTTCACAAAGGACATGCTTGCCCGCTTCCAGCGCTCCAATGACTGCCGGTGTATGCACCTTGTTCGGGGTGCAGATATCGACGGCATCGATCTCTTTCAACTTCAGCAGCTCGCAAAAATCGGTGAAGATATGCTTGATCTTGAAATCCTCCGCCAGTTTTTGCGCGACCTTTTCGTTCACATCGCAGACGGCCAAGATCTCAACGTCCGGGTCAGCCAGCCAGCCGGGGTTGAGGTGAGCGCCCCGAACGATTCCGCCAGCACCGATAAGACCAACTTTAAGAGTCTGAGCCATGGAGGAGGGCATAATATCGGTTCCTTATTTTCCCTCAATATCGAAAAGATAACTAATTCTTCCTGACTTGATAGAGGTCTCCTATTTACATCACAAAATACTTAGGTACATTTTAAGATTAGGAGCCTCCCGAGAGAAGAAGAGAGACTTAGAGGACTTATTAGCACAAGATCACTGTAACAAATGCACTGGGTTTGTTCCTTTTTCGAGGCTTTGAAGATTTTTTTTGACAAGGGGAAGGCGCCCCAAGCTTCGACACCTTTCGATTTTTTCGAAGAAACCGCAACGAAGGGGATCATCTCTTCGCCATGAATACCATTCTCTTGGTCGATGATGACGAGGGCATTCTGAGCGCCTTCGGCATGGCATTGCGGAGTTCAGGATACCGGGTTTTTGAAGCGCAAACCGGCTTGGCTGCCCTCGAAACGGCGAAGCAGCAACTGCCCGACCTGATTATTTCGGACATCTCGATGCCCGGTGGCGACGGCGAGGCGCTCCTGCATCATATCCGGCAAAATCCCGACCTTTGCAGCAAGCAGGTGGTTCTGATGACCGGCCAGAACGACCAGAAAATTTCCCGTCGAGGCATGGAAGCCGGCGCGGATGATTTCCTGACTAAACCAATCACCCTAGCCGCACTGCTGAGCTGCGTCGAAGCACGAATGAAGCGGGCCCAAGTCAATTGGCGGGTGGAAGATCTGATGCTGACCCAACTGCGGTCCTCGCTTCATTCGAATCTGCCCCACGAGTTTTTCACCCCCTTGGGCGGCATTCTCGGCCTGACGGAGATCCTCCGTGCGGAATTGCCCGGCATGCCACCGGATGAGACGAAGGAAATTCTCGCCGACATTCATCATTCCGCGTTGCGCCTTCACCGCACCTTGCGGAATTACCTGACCGTGCTGGAACTCCGCACGCCGCCCGACGAGGGGAAGCTCCCGGACACGCTTCCCCCGAAGGAAGTGGAGCATAGCATCTGGTCCGGCGTCCGGGCTGCGGTTCGCCGGCATCGCCGCAAGACAGACCTGACCGTCGAGATCAAGCCCTGCGCCATTGTGGCCTCTGCCACCGACCTTAGTCTGATGGTGGAAGAGATGGTCGATAACGCCTGTAGTTTCTCCCGGCAGGGTACGCCCATCGGAATCGAGCTGAGCGAGGAGGGCGTGCTTACCATCACCGACAAGGGACGCGGCATGTCGGCGGAGGAGCTTCAGCAAATTGGCGTTTTCCACCAGTTCGAGCGCAAGAAATACGAGCAGCAAGGCCTCGGCCTCGGCCTGACCCTGGTCTACAAACTGGCCGGGATATGCGGCACCAAGCCGGTCATCACCAGCCAGCCGGGCGAAGGCACGCAGATCCGGATCGCCTTCATGAAGCCCATTTCCCCTCGCAGTTGAACGAAAAAAAGGGACTGTAGCTATCCCGAACGCCACTCGGCGTAAATGACCTCCCAGAGAGGATGGCTCCTCCTAATCCAGCACGTGGCTGTGAGTCTTCCAGACCCAGAGCACGATCAGCACCACGATCAGGAGCAGTCCCATGCAGATGAAGAAAACGAACCGGTCGCGCTGGCGTTGCCGGGCAAGGTCCCGGTTGCGGGCGGGAGTCGGCTCCGGGGCGGTTCGCGAGGAGACGTCGTCTTCCATGCGCCAGACCGGTGGCTCGGCTGGCTTGTTGGCCTCGGAAGCAGGGGGCTCGCTGCCATACTTCAGCTCGTGGTTGAGCCGCGACATCTGTTCGGCCAGACGCTTTTCCTGCTCGGCGAGCTGAAGCCGCCTGGCTTTCAGTGGATCAGGTTCGTTGCGATTCCACGGCATGAAAAAGCGGGGATGCGGATGGAGAATCAGTGCCGAAGGAGAAGAAAGGTGATTAAAAGGGCGATACCGGCAAGGATCAGCGGCAAGGAATAGGCGAAGCCATCCCGGACCATGGCGGCGAAGGATTTTTCCATCGACATGCCACCCATTTCCATCGGGAGATCGGATGAATTCTCGACCTCGCCCTCATCGTTGGAGCGGAGGGCGGAAAGACGCGCGCGGGATTGGCTGTAAATCGATTTGGCCTGATCGACCCGGGCCAGGCCCTTGGTCAATTCCGTGGGCATGTCTTCATTGGCCCATTCAGAGGGGTTCAGATTCTCCGTCTGGCTGAGATGCTCGGAAAAGCTGTCGCGGACGATCTTGATCTGTTCGAGCTCCCGCTTGACCTCGAATTCCTGACGCTCGAGCAGCACGAGGCCACGGGTCAGTTTTTCCACGATCTCGCGGCGACCTTCGTCGAACTCGCGCTGCTTGCGGCTGAGTTCCTCGAGTTCCCGCTTCTGCCGTTCGACTTCCTCCTGCTGGCGCTTGAGATCCAGCAACTGCTCCTGGACGTGTTGGACCTTCAGGTTGATCTCGTTCACCGTCGAGGTGTTGTCCGCCGTCGCCGCAGAGGGAAGGAGCTCCTGCTCCTCGGCGAATTCAGGTTCGACAGGGAGATCGGTAATCGTTTGGGATTTGCGGGCCATCGGAGGGGTTTTGGTTATTGGGGGACAACCAGGCTTTGACCGGGTTTCAACCGCTTGGGGTCGAGGCCCGGGTTGGCGCCGAGGATTTTGTCTTCACCATTCTTGGTGTCGCCCGGATACATTTTGTGGGCGATCTTCCAGATGCTGTCGCCCTTAACCACGGTGTAGGAACGGCTGGGGCCGGTCGGCGCGGCATTCGTGCCGGCGACACCGGGAGGCGGCATGGCATTCACGTCGGGAGCGTTCGTATCAACGGCCGTGGCCCGAAGCGGTCCGCTGGGCGCAACATTGGTCGCGGGCGCGGCGGCGGGCGTGCCGGCCGTGGTGCCATCGGTCAGCGCCACGGGCGTATTGAGAATCGGGACCGGGGCATCGGCCACGGGAGTCGATGCGGGCGGAGGTTGCTGGGAAGCGAGGTGGCCGTGGTGCTTGGCGAGTTGCGCCTGCAACTGTCCAATCGTTTTGGCCGCGTCATCGACTTGCTTTTTCAAGTCGGCATTCTCGCTCTGCAGCTTGGCAGTATCATCGGCGCTGGCCGCGGCCGAATTGGGCAGCGAGGCGGCGAAGGCCTGGCTTTGCTTGTCGATGAGAGCCTGGACCTGGTCCTTCTTGTCCGAATTGGGAGCGAGTTCGAGGTAGCGCTTGAAATGGAAGATCGAACCGATCGGATCGGCCAGCTTGTCGCCGTAGATGATCCCGAGTTCGTAATGCGCCCCGGCCAGCTTGGGATTGGCAGCGAGCGCCGCTTCGTAATCGGAAACCGCACCTTGGGGATTGTTGTTATCGAGGTCCTGCTGGGCCTGTTTGTAATGAGGATTGCTGGAATCATCGGTCTGGACTTCCTGCTTGTCGGCGAGATTGCAACCGGCCAAAGCCAGGGAAGAAGCGAAAACGATGCACGTGCGGCGTAACATATCTCTACAGTAACAAGCGCCTTCGATCCTGCAAGACGAATGCCCCGCCCTGCCTGATCCCATGCTTACAAAGAGGAAAGTTCCACGGCGAGGGAACAAACCCTAGGCCTCGATAGGGGTTGCGCCCGGCCCATTCCGGGCACAACTTTCCCTATGAACTCCAGACGCCTTACCTTCGTGGCATCCATCGGGCTGGCGGCGTTTTGTGCGATGGCTCCCTTTTCGGGCGTGGCCCGCGCGCAGGACACCGGCAGCGTTAACCAGGCTTTCCAGATCGCCCGTACCGCCGTGAATCCCGAACTGCAGACCAAGGTGGTCTCGCTGTATGGGCTCGGCACGCCGGACGCAATCCAGAAATGGTACGTCATCTTTTACGATCCCAGCGTCGCTTCCCATGGCCGCGCCGTGCTGGTTCAAAACGGACAAATCGTGAAGACCTATGAAGCGAATGGCGGCACGACTTATTCCAGCCATCTGGCCTTTGATCCCTCCCGGATCACCAGCGATCAACTGGCGTTGAACGCGGCGGAAAACTATGCCGCCAAGCATAACATCGCCTACAACAACGTGCGCGCCCTGCTGAAGCAGACCAGCGTAAATAAGCCCTTCCGCTGGAGGATTGAACTGATGGATTCCGGCGAGAGCCGCGGCTTTGTCATGGTCAATGCCGTGGACGATACCGTGGCGGATTACGTCTCGCCCAACTCGGCAAAAGCGAGCGGTGGTTCGGGCTCGCATGCGACGGGTTCCGTGGCCGGAGATGCCGAGCAATTCGGCAGCGATGTGAAGAATACCTTCCTCGGTATCGGCGGGGATCTGCAGCAGTTCTTTACCGGTGAGCGGACGGTCGATCGCTAACCTCGTTTGGACACGAAAAAAGCCGCCGGTCTTTCGACCGGCGGCTTTTTTATTTCGATTAAGATTTGGAATTATTGAGCGGCGGGAGTCGCGGCAGCCTTGGCCACTTTCTTGTGCACCGAAGCGGCGGTCAACGCGCCAGCGGCATCCTTGGTGTAGGAACCGGTGACCTTATCGCCCACGGCGAAATCGGTGATCGTCTTGCCGCCCTTGTAGGTGGTCGTCGGGGCGATCGCCAGGGTCAAGGTCTTCGCGCCTTGGACGGTGATCGAGTCCGCGGAGACGGCCGTGATCGAACCGGAATACGGAGTCTTGGCTTTCTTCGCCTTGGCGGGAGCCGTGGCCGCAGGAGCCGCGGCAGTGGTTTGAGCCTGGATGGATGAGCTGGCCAAGGCCAGACCGAGAACGGCCACGAGGGCCGGAGTGATGAGGGTAAGTTTCATAAGAGTTAAGAACTGTGCCTAGTGGGACGTAAATCACAATCCCAACGTTCAAAAAAATTATTTAGAGGAAATGGGGAAAAGGGACGCTTCCAAAAAGGCGAGCACCGCATTGACGCTCCCCCTTCGCTTCCCTAACTTGGGGAAAAGCCGGTTCGTCACCCGGCTTGACGGGCCCCAAAATCCCCCGGAAAACCCACCTATGAAGATCACTGTTGTCGGAGCAGGTTTTGTCGGCGCGACCACCGCGCAACGTTTGGCCGAGAAGGAGCTGGGCGACGTCGTCCTCCATGACATCGTCGAGGGCATGCCCCAGGGCAAGGCACTCGACATGCTGCAATCGGCCTGTCTCGAGAACTTCGACAGCGAGGTGAAGGGCACCAATGACGCGGCCGATTATGCGGGCTCCGACATTGTCGTCATCACCAGCGGCCTGGCCCGCCAGCCCGGGATGAGCCGCGACGATCTGCTCCTGAAAAATGCCGAGATCGTCGGCGGCGTGGCGGAGAATGTGAAAAAGCACGCGCCCGGCGCCATTGTCATTGTCGTCAGCAATCCGCTCGACGTCATGACTTATCACGTGAGCGCGAAAACCGGTTTTCCCAAGGAGCGCATCATGGGCATGGCCGGGGTGCTCGATTCCGCCCGCTTTCGCTGTTTCATCGCCCAGGAGCTTGGCGTTTCGTACAAGGACGTCGAGGCGATGGTCCTCGGCGGCCATGGCGATGACATGGTGCCGTTGGCCCGTTATTCCACCGTTTCCGGTATTGGCATCGAGGCACTTTTGCCCAGGGAAAAAATTGAAGCGATGCTCACCCGCACCCGCAACGGCGGCGCGGAAATCGTGAAGCTTCTGCAAAAGGGCAGCGCCTACTACGCGCCCTCCGCCGCCGCGGTGCAGATGGTGCAGAGCATCGTGCGCGACGAAAAGCGTGTGCTGCCGGTCGCCGCCTGGTGTACCGGCCAATATGGCATTAAAGACCAATTCGTCGGCGTGCCGGTGCAACTCGGCCGCAAGGGTGTCGAAAAGATCATCGAGCTCCAGTTGACCGATGATGAACTCCAGCAACTCCAGGCCAGTGCCAGCCACGTAGCCGAAAGTGTCGCGAAACTGAAGTTGTAATATCCCGGTCCAAGACCGTGAGAGTTTTCACTGCCGCATGATGTCCGTATCCGTGGAATCTTCTTCCCGCCGCGCCGAATGGCTGCGCCCGGAACTCGTCGCGCCGTGGTGGGAAGTCGTTCTCGTCGGCGCGGCCTTCATCGGGCCCTTCATTTGGACCTCCACCTGGGCGGCCCTGCATGGATCGAACCACAAATATGTCACCCTGCTTCTCTCCGACAACCACCTGCTCTGGAATGGGGTCATTGAAAGCGGGCTGCTCGCCATCTTTCTCCTCTTTCTTTGTTGGCGGGGTTGGACGCCCGCGGATTTCAAAATCGCGCCGGGCTGGATCAGCAGCGTCCAAGGTTTCGGCTTGCTCATTACTGTCCAGATAGCCAGTTCCGTGACGGTCATTGGCCTTCTCCTACTTTTATTCCTGGGACAGACCCGCTTCTCCAGCTTCATGCCTTTCCTGGCCAGCCAGGCGCCCCACCTGAAACTTCATAGCCTGGACGTGAGCTGGGCGGTCATGGTTCCGGCGATGGTGCTTAATGCCTATTTCGAGGAGCTCATCTGCATGGGCTACCTCTTCACCCAGATCGCCGCGAAGCAGGGGCCGCTCGCCGCGCTGCTCCTGACCGTTCTCGTACGGATGTCCTGCCACACCTACCAGGATCAGGTCCATCTCCTCGGTATCGGCGTGGTCTTTCTCCTTTTTGGCGTCTGGTACTGGCGCACCCAAAATCTGTGGCCCCTGATTTTCGCGCACGCTCTCCTGGATCTTTTCTCGACCGGAGTGGTGAAACTTATTTTTGGCCGTTGAGGGAAACCCTATCCCTTTTTACGCTTCCCTGCGCCGGAGCGAAAACATTCGGGCGCGTGATCGTTGACCATCCCCACGGCTTGCATGAAGGCGTAGCAAATCGTCGGCCCGACAAATCGAAAACCGCGCTTCTTCAGGTCCTTGCTCATCGCCTCCGCTTCCGGGGTCTGCACCACGCGCCCCTTCTGCGGATTGGGCTTGGTCGGCGCGAAGGACCAGATGTAGCGATCGAAACTGCCGTGTTCTTTTTGTGTCTCGAGAAAAGCCCGCGCATTATCGATGGCCGCCGCGACTTTGAGTCGATTGCGGATGATGCCCTCGTCCTGCATCAAGGCGGCCGCCTTCTTCGCGTCGTACCGCGCGATCTTGCGGGCGTCGAAATGGTCGAATGCCGCACGATATGTCTCGCGGCGGCGCAGAATCGTCAGCCAGCTCAGCCCCGCCTGGGCACCCTCCAGGATCAGCATTTCGAAAAGATGCCGGTCGTCATGCACCGGCGTGCCCCATTCCTCATCGTGGTACTTGATGTAAAGTGGATCGGACAGGCACCATTCGCAGCGGGTTTTCATCGCTTCTTTTTTAAGTCGCCGCCCGGACCTTGTCACTCTTCACGATCCTTTCCCAATTGGGTTAATCTTGTTAATCCTGTCGGAACCTCTTTCTCTCGTGACCCCGATTCCCGGCTTTAGCCTCAACGGCCCGCTTGTCGTCCGCAGCCCCAACTGGCTGGGAGACGCCGTCATGGCCATGCCCGCCGTGCGCAATCTGAAGACCCTGGCCGCGGGCGATCCGCTCGTGGTCGCGGCACCGGAAAAGCTGGCCGCGCTCTGGCAGGCCTGCCCTTTTGTCGATCGCGTGATTTCCCTGGCCGAGCCCAAAAACCTCTTCGCCACCGCGCGGCAGTTACGCGAGGGTAAATTCGGTTCCACGGTGCTCCTGCCCAATTCGCTGCGCACCGCCGCCGAGGCGTGGCTGGCGGGGATTCCCCAGCGAATCGGCTATTCCCGGGGCGGGCGCGGCTTTCTCCTGAGTGATCCGGTGCCCATTGCCCCTCAAAACCCTGTCCGGCTGCACCAACGCTTTTATTACCTCGATCTCGCCGCCTCCCTCAACGCACCGAACGACGACTCCATGCCCGCCTTGCGCAGCGAACCGGCTTCCCACCTCCGCCCCACGCTCGCGATCTGCCCCGGCGCGGAGTATGGCCCCGCCAAGCGCTGGCCGATTGAGCGATTCCTTGCGGTCGCCCGTCACTTCGCGAAGGAACACCAGATGCACATTCTTCTGCTTGGCGCGGCGGGTGACATGCCCCTCGCCGCCGAATTTGCGAAGGAATTTCCCGAGGCGGAAAACCGCGTGGGCCAGACTTCGCTCGCCGAATTCATGGCAGCGCTGGCGGGGGCGAAGCTCGCGCTCTGCAACGATAGCGGAGCGATGCATGTGGCTTCTATCCTCGGCACGCCCACGGTGGCCGTCTTCGGCTCGACGGAACCGCTGATGACCGGCCCTCTGGGACCTCGTACGACCGTCCTGCGTCATCACGTGCCGTGCAGTCCCTGCTTCCTGCGCGAGTGCCCGATTGATTTCGCCTGCATGACGAGCATTACGCCTGAGCGGGTCATCGCGGCGGCGGAAAAACTCCTGGCATCGACAGAAAATGGGAAGAGATGACGTCGCCAGCCCGGCATCCTGAACAGGTCGTAGGATGACCATGAAAATCTCGGCCTGTCTCATCACGCTCAATGAAGAGCGCAACCTGCCGCGCTGCCTGAAGAGTATCGCGCCGCTGGTGGATGAGATCCTTGTAGTCGATTCCGGCAGCATGGACCGCACACTCGAGATCGCCCGCGAATTCGGCGCGCGCATCCTCTACCAGGACTGGCTCGGTTATGTCGGCCAGAAGAATTTCGCCCTCGATCATGCGCTGCACGACTGGGTGCTCAGCATCGATGCGGATGAGGAGGTCTCGCCGGAATTGGCCGCGTCCATTCTGCAGGTCAAAAATAAGGCCGCTTCTGACTTAAATCCGAACGGCTATCAGGTCTCCCGTCTCGTCTTTTACCGGGGCCGCTGGATTCGCCATGGAGACTGGTACCCCGACCGCCTGGTGCGCCTCTTCCGCCGCGCGGAGGCCCGCTTCAGCGGCGGCAGGGTGCATGAGAAGCTTGAACTTCCCGGCGAGCATCCCATTCTGCCGGGGCACCTGCACCATTTCACCTATGAAAACGCCGACGATCGCGCCGCCCGCTGCGCCAAATATGCCTCGCTCTGGGCGCAATCGGCCCGCGACCGAGGTCGCCGCGCCGCGCCCTGGAGCGGCACCATCCATGCGCTGGCCCGTTTCGCCAAGGGCTTCTTGCTCAAGGGCGGCTGGATGGACGGCGCGGTGGGCTGGGACATCGCGATGGGAAACGCGCGTGAGGTCCGGCTTAAGTACGAGTTGCTGTGGAAATTAAATCATCCGAGGGTCACAGACCCGTCACCGGAAAAATGACCGCCAAAAAAAGCAATAAACGCTCCGCCGCCGTGGTCGGCATTGCCGTCATGGGTTCGCGCCTCATGGGGGTGGTGCGCGAACAGATCTTCGCGTTCATGTTCGGCGCGACCGTCTTCGCCGATGCCTTCATCGCGGCGTTCCGCATCCCGAATCTCCTGCGCGATCTCTTCGCGGAAGGCGCGCTTTCCACCGCCTTTACAACCACCTTCACGAAGACTTGGGCGAAGGATGGCCCGGATGAAGCGTGGCGGCTGGCACGGCTCGTTCTTTCGGCGCTCATCCTGATTCTCGGCGTCATCTGCGTGCTCGCGATCGTCTTTGCGCCCGCCGTGGTCTACCTGACCAGCAGCGGATTTGAAAAAGTGCCGGGCAAGTTCGAGCTGACGGTGCAAATGACCCGGCTTCTCTTCCCGTTCATCCTCTTCGTCTCCATCGCCGCCGCCGTCATGGGCATGCTGAATGCCCGGAATATTTTCGGCATTCCCGCCAGCGCCAGCACCATCTTCAACATTGTCTCGGTCATCTTCGGCGCGGCCCTTGCCGCCGTCTTCGAGCCGCAGGCCAACTGGCTGCATCCCCATTTTGGCGAGAGAGCCGTCTTCGGTTGGTGCCTCGGCGTGCTGATTGGCGGATTGGCACAACTCGCGGTGCAGTTGCCTTCGCTTTGGAAGCTCGGCTTTCGTTTCAAGTGGCAGTTGAATTTCCGGGATCCCGCCTTGCAAACCGTCCTGCTGCTCATGGTGCCGAGCGCCATCGCCGGTTCCGCCGTGCAGGTCAACGTCCTGGTCAATGGCCAGTTCGCCTCGCATATCGCCGGAAACGGCCCGGTCTCCTGGCTCTACTACGCCTTTCGGCTGGTGCAGCTTCCCATCGGCATTTTCGGCGTCGCCATCGCCACGGTCACGCTGCCTGCCGTCGCGCGCCAGCACGCGCTCGATGATCTCAAGGCCTTCGGCAAGACAGTGGAGGAGGCGCTGCGCTTTGGCTTCTACCTGACGCTGCCCGCTTCGGTGGGGCTCGCTGTCATCGCGCAGCCAGTCATCCAACTCATCTACGAGCATGGCACCTTCAGCGCCGCCAGCACCTCACAGACCGCGCTCGCCTTGCAGGCCTACACCATTGGCCTCGCGGGCTATTCGGGCATCAAGATTCTCGTCCCCTGCTTCTATGCGATGCAGCCGCCCCGCTTCGAGGAACGTCCCGGCTCCGGGTTCTGGGATTCCTTTTCTCACTTCGTGATGAACGTGGTGCTCTTCACCCCCGCCCGAGTGAGCCTCATCGGCATCGCGGTGAATCTCGTTCTCTGCGCGGTGCTCTTCTTCTACTTCCACCTCGGGCATGTGGGCCTGGCCCTGACCACCGGCTGCGTCGCAATCCTGAACTTCCTGCAACTCGTCTTCGCGATCCAAAAGAAAATCGATCTGGGGCGCCCGGCGGATTGGCTCTCCTTCTTTGTCCGCGTGACTGCCGCCACCTTGGCCTGCGGGCTGGTCGTCTATGGCGGGGATACCTTTCTGCTCGCGCACCGTTCGACTCACTCGCTGCTCGGAGCGCTGATCCTCTTTTTCAACATTGCCGACGCCGGCGTCGTCTATTTTGTTCTCACGGTGGTGCTTCGCGTCCCCGAATCGATGGAACTGGTCGGCTTCGTGCAAAGAAAATTCAGTCGCCGCACCGGGTCCAAATAACCTGCGCCCCTAAAATTCCGTTGCCCCGCGCCTTCCGCGCTTTATAAACGTACCCGCGCCTTGCCCACCGATGGCGCCCCCTTTCGTCATGCCTAAACGTACCGATCTCCACTCCATTCTCCTCATTGGCTCCGGCCCGATCATTATCGGCCAGGCCTGCGAATTCGATTACTCCGGCGTCCAGGCCTGCAAGGCGCTGCGCGAGGAGGGTTATCGCGTCATCCTGATCAACTCCAACCCGGCCACGATCATGACCGATCCGGAGTTCGCCGACCGTACCTACATCGAGCCGATCACGCCCGAGATCGTGGAAAAGATCATCATCCGCGAAAGGCCCGACGCGCTATTGCCCACGCTGGGCGGCCAGACCGCGCTGAACACGGCCATGTCGCTTTACGAATCCGGCGTGCTGGAAAAATATGGCGTCCAGATGATCGGCGCGAACGCGGAGGCGATCAAGAAGGGCGAGGACCGGCAGCTTTTCAAGGAGGCGATGGTGAAGATCGGCCTCGACATGCCGCTTTCCGGCACGGCCCACACCATTGAGGAAGCCCGAGAGGTTGCCGCGAAGATCGGCACATTCCCGCTTATTATTCGCCCCGCTTTCACCATGGGCGGAACGGGCGGCGGCATCGGTTATAATCGCGAGGAATTCGAGGAGATCGTGAAACGCGGCATCGATCTCTCGCCCGTCAGCGAAGTGTTGATTGAGGAATCGCTGCTCGGCTGGAAAGAGTACGAGATGGAGGTCATGCGCGACCGCGCGGACAACTGCGTGATCATCTGTTCCATCGAGAATTTCGATCCGATGGGCGTGCACACCGGCGATTCGATCACCGTTGCGCCCGCGCAGACGCTGACCGACAAGGAATACCAGATCATGCGCGATGCTTCCTTCGCGGTGATCCGTGAGATCGGCGTCGAGACGGGCGGCTCGAACATCCAGTTCTCGGTCGATCCGAAGACGGGCCGCATGATCGTCATCGAGATGAACCCGCGCGTCTCGCGCTCCAGCGCTCTCGCGTCGAAAGCGACTGGCTTTCCCATCGCGAAAATTGCGGCGAAGCTGGCCGTCGGCTACACGCTTGATGAAATCAAGAACGACATCACGCGCGAAACGCCTGCGAGTTTCGAGCCGACTATCGATTACGTGGTCACCAAGATCCCTCGCTTTACCTTCGAGAAATTCCCGCAGACCGATCCGACGCTGACGACGCAAATGAAAAGCGTCGGCGAGGCCA
>JAMFSY010000014.1 GCA_026225555.1 Methylacidiphilales bacterium | reverse complement strand
GAAATGGCTCGACCAATTTGCGACCATCCATCGGTACGTTTGCACCTCGAAGGATCAATTCCTGAACATTCGCGGCGGCGCGGGTACAGGGAAAACTTTCTCGCTGGAACGGCTCGTTGACCAGAGCCAGCAGGGCGGTCGTCCGGTCTATCTGTGCGCTCCCTACGGCGAGCAAGCCCGCGTCACCCTGCGGGAGGAAGCGCCACGGATCGAAGCGGGCGGGCGGCATGAGGTCGCGCGCGTTTTCGCCCAGGCCAATACGGTCGATCATTTGCTACTAAAGGCAGAAAACGATTCCCAGCCGTTTCGCGGGGCCGATATATATGTCGATGAAGCGGGATTAATCGATACCCGCAAAGCCCTCGCATTAGTGCGCCTGGCCGAGCGGGTCGATGCGCGAGTGATCTTTCAGGGCGACACCCAGCAAATGGCGGCGGTGGGCCGGGGACAGCCAATCAAACTGCTCCAGGATGAGTTGAAGCTGGGGATGCACGTTCCTCGGGCATCGATTTCGAGAAGGCAACTGAGCGTGGAAGACAAAAAGCTCTCGAAGGACTTGTCCTCGGGAAAGCCGGAGAAATTCGCGACTGCTGTCCAGACCATGATGGATCGGGGCATGATCCGTGAAACGCCTCCCGATGTGGCGATTGAAAAAGTTGCTCGGGAAATTGTCGAGGCGCGTGCACTCGGCAAGGAGGTAGTGGCGGTTTCATCCGTGCATCGGATCAGCGAAGCCCTATCCACTCGGGTGCATGACCTCGAAGTCGAACGCTCCGGGCGTGGTGGTCAAGCCGTGCTCGATGTCCATCTACGGCGCGATTTACAGCCCTCCGAGTTGCGCTCGTCGCAATTTTACCGCGAAGGCGACATCGTCGAATTCAGGCACAATGGCGAAGTGACACGGGCGACCGTGACCGCCGTTCGTCCTGACGGTCTGCTGGTGCAAGATTCTTCCCGCCAGGTGCCTTTCCGCGAAGTGCGGGGTGCCTTCGACCGGGTGACCATCGAACGCGGGTGCGGTGAAAAACTTCTCCTCCAAGAAAAGATCAAGCAGGGTGACCGCATTTTTGAAAAGGGCTCCCGGCAAACCATCGCGGAAATCAAAGACGGGGCCGTTTATTTCCAGAGCGGTCTCCAGCTGAGCGTCGATGATGGCCGGATTAGACAGGGCGACTGCCTGACCGACTACAAGGCGCAAGGGATTAAGGGAGTGGAGGTGCGGGGCATCGAGGACAACCGCTCGGCTGTGACCATGGCCAACATGGAAGCATTCCATGTTAAAGGCACGCGCCACGTCCAGAACGTGGTGATCCATGTCGAAAACAAGGCGCTTTATCTTGAGGCCATCCAACGCTCGAACGTCAAGTTTTCCGCTCTGCACTTGGAACGATTGCCCGTCTCGCCCATGCGTCCAGAGATTATCGAATCTCCATCCGTGGATAAGGGAAGATTACTCTTGGCCGCCCGTGAGTGGGGGAGAGAGTTTCTCGGTCGCGTTAACCCTCAGAAAATGGCGGAACAGATTCGCCAGCATCTCTTCCGCGTCGCGGCATTGCGTCCTCGGCCTGTCGAATCAGCCAAAGAAAATACCGCCGTCAGAGTCGGTATCTACGAAAAGATCACGCCCTCCGTCGAGGAAATGGCGCAAAAGCTCCGCGAAAAGGTTCGCGAAAGAATATCACAGAAACAAAAGACCACGCCCGCGCCTGCGGTGAAAACTAAAATCGACTGGAATCCACTTCCTTCTCACCGGCAGGGGCGAGGCATCGGCCTGTAACCCATTTAACTTATGTCACTCAACCTCAAATCTTCCTCTGAAACGGCTTCTTGCCAAAGCGATTCCATGGCGATTGCCCAGGGCATCACCTTTCATTTGCCGTCGCGCCGCCGGTTTATTCCCTATTCCTGGCTGCTTTATGCCGAAATGAACGAGGCCGAAACCGAACTCTATTTGCAGTACAACCATTGCGTCGTCACGATCACGGGCACGGAACTTCGCGTCCTGCATGAGGCGATGGAACATTTTCATTTGCATACGGTGCGGGAATTTCCTTCGTCCGGCGGCTCTCGGAAGTCTGCCACCGTAAGCCGAATCGAGATCGCCGAAAAAGTCTCTGATTAACGAAGCTGGCGTCCGGGCACGCTTGAAATGGCTACAAAGTAGCCTCCAACGGAAGGGGCCTTTTCCGTGTCAAAACGGGCATGAGATTTGTCGTGTCCGCGAGTGGGGGAGACTACCTGCCCACTTTCCCTCACTTTTTCTCACTACCGCTCCAAAGCACGCTAACGGCGAAACGAAATTCCCTTCCAGATGTAACCACGAGCATTTTCGGGCAGGTCGGAACCACAATTCGTGAATATGGAACTTAGCTCTCCCACTGCTCGTTAACGGAAAAAACTTAAACCCTTCATTCTTAATTTATGAATTCTTTAGCAACCACCGGCACGCTCGGAAATCCTCCTGTTTCCGATGACGTGAGAACCTCAACCCAAGAAACAGATTCGGAGCTATGGACGACGGAAAGGGTCGCCAAGTGTCTCCATGTCAGTCTCAAGACCGTCTTCAACCTGCGGAAGAAGGGATTGCCCTACGTCCAGTTGGGCGGTGCCGTCCGTTTCGTTCCGCAGGAAATCAGGGATTACCTAGTCAAGAGTCGTGGCCTGTCATCGCACCGGCTGCGGCAAATCGCTCGAAAAGGTGGTGCCAGATGATTATGCCACGGTACATGCCACCCGACGCTTACTTTGATGATCCGGCGACGAAGATGGATCCTACGCCTCGCGATGACAGCTTGGCCTTGGCCCTAGCTGGCGGCGGGATCACCCGTGTCCAGGAGTGGATCACGCGGGGGCGCGGCGGAGCCAAGCAGCGGGGCTTGCGCTCCGATCTCGTGACCCTGTGCATCTGTCCCCATCTATTGCCCTGTAAACGTCCATCCGCGAGCTGGTGCGCTCGACAGCATGGCGTCTCTCGCCAGCGGGCCTCGCGTCTCCAGCAGGAATTTGCCCGTGAACTAGGTGCTAATATCCAATTTCGCGGTATGCGTTTTCTTAACTGGGCGAATGCCTGAAAGGCGACGGGGCCGGGGGCGGCAGGGGACTCGGGGGCCGCAGCCCGGTCCGGTCGCAGGCGCATAGCCTCGCGCCAAAGCCGCCGCGGTGCCGCAGGCACGGCGGCGCTAAATTCGCTTCTATTGGCTAAGTAGCCCTAGCTTTTTGTTAGTTTCGGTAACGTCTGCGTATAATGGAGGGCTAAAATGAATTGTCTGTGACTAGAGGGCGAATGATAATCTTCTAGAATTTGGTACTGACGCATTTCATCTGGACACAAAGCTGCCCAAAAAAATTTTGTAATAGACTCTATGACAAGTTCATCGATTACCATCGCGATTCACCGTGGAAGCAACGAGATCGGGGGTAACTGTGTCGAAATTGCCACGGGTACTTCCCGACTGGTTTTGGATGTGGGCATGCCCCTGTCCGAAATGATGAACGACCGTTACGCCCGAAAGCAGAAGCCAGATAGGGACGAGTTGATCTTAAAAGGTGTAATCAAGCACATCCCAGGTCTATTCAGTCCCGGCCCCAAGATCGACGGCATTCTTCTCAGCCATGCGCACGGCGATCATTTCGGTTTGATCACGTACACCCAACCGGAAATCCCCGTTTATCTCAGTAGCGGAGCAAGTAAAATGCTCATGTCAGGTTCGCTTTTTGCGGAACAGCATGATGTACCCAGAACGCGACAAAAAATCCTTCTACCTGAGAAACCAGAGCAGATCGGCGCTTTCAGCGTGACGGCATTTCTTGTCGATCATTCCAGTTATGGCTCCTTGGCGTTCCTGATTGAAGCCGGAGGGAAGAGGATCGTTTACTCCGGTGACTTGCGGTTACATGGCCGCAAACCGAACATGGCGAAAGTCCTGTTGAAGGCCATTCGCAAAGCACCCTTGGATTTGCTCATCATGGAGGGAACCAGTTTATCTCGCGGGAAAGAACCGGGCGTGAGCGAGAAAGATGTTGAGACGCAGTTGGTTGCTTCTCTTAAAGAGACTACAGGCCTGGCTCTGGCCATGTTTTCGCCGCAGAACGTGGATCGACTGGTCAGCTATTACCGGGCAGTCATCCGCACCGGTCGCACTCTGGTTCTCGATCCCTATGCTGCTTTCATCCTGTATTTGATCAAAAGCGAGTGCAAGGTTCCCGACCCATTTCAGGACAAGCACATCAAAATATTCGTCGCAGAAACGTTCCTGCGGAGTATGGCAGGGCGGCGTCTGCAAAAGCTGATCCCTCGGATGAACAAAGTGAAAATCTCCCGCGCCGAGATTGAAGCCGCACCAGGAACTTTCCTCATGATCTTCCGCGAGTGGATGTACGAGCGGATTTTTGATCGAAAATTACCTGCGGGATCGCGGTTCTTTTACTCTTACTGGCCCGGTTATCTGGTTTCTCAACCTTCCCTCAAGGAGCTTCGCGCACGCTTGGAAGAGTCAGGTTGCGCATTTGATCTCGTCCATGCCAGCGGACACATCCACTATCAGGACGTTATGGAATTTATCGAGCAGGCCAAGCCACTCAAATTGATGCCGATCCACACGACGGCACCACAGGAACTCGTCAGCAAATTTCCATCTATAATAGAGATAAAACCCAAAGTCGTCATCTGACGCCTGAAATTCACCCACGTTATGTCCAGTATCGTTGATTTCTTCACCTCGCGAATGAACCATCCTGCCTACCGGGGCAAGCATTTCAGCGAAGACCTTGGCGCGCTATCCCAGAAAATATCTGAAGCGCACCCCACGACACTCGGGCCATACTCCGAACGAGTGAGCGAGAGAAATTCAGGCGAGACGGCTTTTCAACGGGCGCTAAAGAAAAACTCGAAAGGCAAGTTGGTAGGTGTCAATTTTGAAGCTGCGATTGACTGGTTGGACATCGAACTTCCCATCATCTTTTCAAAAAATCCACGTCGTACTTCCATCGATTTGATTGGTCGAACAAAGCCACATGGAACTTTTCTGTGCGAACTCAAATATGCAGGGCCTGAGAAGCGAGCCCCTCCAGGCAATCGAGTAGATTATGCGATATTTGAAGCCTTGCTCTATTTTGAGATCATTGGGAGGGATCACACACTGCTCGAAGGTAAGGTTTATCGGCCACCAGAAATCTCTTTTCGTTGGAAGGACGTTTTCGAAAGTCGGATGATCCTTGTTTTGGCCAATGACTATTTTTGGACTCGGGCTCGAAACAGCCAGGATATTGAACGGATAACGGGTCTGGTTGCTGACATACGCGAGTTTCTAAAAATCGACTTTTTTCTCTGCAGCACGCCAAATTATAAATTTAAAGCCGAAGGCGTTGTCGGAGAATACGAGCCACAATTACTACCTCGCGACGAAAAACGGCCCGCTACTATAAGCACTTTTCCGACTTATCGCCTACTCTGATACGCATGGTACCGGATTAACTCACCATCAGGTAGTCAACGGAGTCGGTATTGGCTTTTGGAGGAAATTGGGACTCGAGCAAAAGGTCACACAAGAGCGTTAAGCTTTTGGTTTTCCATCGCTCGGGAACCTGATTTTTTTCATCCCTAATGGAGATGATATATTTTGCTGCCTTGTGATTCAGCGGACGAAGGGCTGAGTCAAACTTCTTAAAATGACTACGGGCTGTTCCATACGAAATGTTAAACTCGCGGCTTGCCTGATGAGCGTTAAGGCCTTGACAGAAAAGCTCCGCCAGACGCCACTCCAGCCGTCGACGGTCGTAACTCCACTTTTTGCGGCATTGGGGACATTGTCTTTGTCGGGCGTGACTGGCGTGTGTCGGACAGTGGCAATTCCAACAAAGCTGCCCCTCAAGATGGCTGCAATAATCTTCCTGAGTCACCGGGCCACCTTAGCCCTAGCTTTTAACCAGTCCAGTGCGGTTTTACGTATAAAAGCGGGTACAGTTGCGGTATGCCCATAAACCTAGTCCATTGGTATCTCCACTCAGATGAGCGCCACGACCTCTTCCAACCTTGATATTTGCGCCGTTGACGAGGTAAATAATTTTACCTCGAAGTCGCTAACTCACATGATCTCGATCCGCAATCCTGGATCGCCGTCCGCGCGTCCCTCTTGGTTTCAGGGCTCCTTTTTAGAATTGTTCTTCGGTGATGTAATTTCGCCAGCGGATGCCCAAAACTGTAGAACTTTACCACCATCGACAACCCATCTCAAAGAAGCGATTGATTTTACGCGCGCCGCTTTTAGCTGTTTATCCGCAAAGACACTCATTTTCTGCGACTATGGTGCTTCCCGGTCCCCAGCTCTGGGATATGTTGTATTAGCTTCACATGGTGGTCCTGGAAGCGAAGCAGAACGTTTTCAGCGTATAATCCAAATCCGTCCAGATGCCGTTCCCAATTTATACGTTATTCGTCTTGGAGATTCTTATTTGTCGCGCAACGGCGCTCTTCTAGCTCCATGCCAGAAATACCTTGATGAGTTATTTAAGGAACTGACTTGATGAATTTGCTTGGGCAAATGCGATTGGCCAGCAACGGCTCTCGTCGTCTTGCTCGGTAAGCCATTGGTCGCGGCCTAAATGCGTCAGTTTGTCGCGTTAGCCCTAGCTTTTAACAAGTTTCGCGAAGTTTTACGTATATAAGAGGGCAAGACGCACTATGCCCACGAACTTCGTCCATCTTCACGTCCACTCCGAGTTCAGCCTGCTCGACGGCGCATGCCGTATTCCCGAGTTGGTGAAGCGCGCTGCGAAACTCAAAATGCCCGCGCTCGCCTTGACCGACCATGGGAACCTCTTCGGCGCGATTAATTTCTACAACGAATGTCGCGACAATGCCGTGAAGCCTATCATCGGCTGCGAGGTTTACCTTGCGCCCGGCAGTCGTCTCGAAAAGAAGACGAACAGCGCCAAGGAAGCCGCCACCCATTTGCTTTTGCTGGCCAAAGATGAGTCTGGCTACCAGAATCTGGTCAAGCTCGTCTCCGCCGCTCACCTAGAGGGGATGTATCACAAGCCTCGCATCGACAAGGAAATCCTCGCGCGATATTCCAAAGGCCTCATTGCTACCAGCGGGTGCCTCGCCGGTGAAGTGGCACAGCATATCGTGGCTGGCCGGGCCAGTGAGGCCGAAAAGTCCATCGACGACTTTAAGAACATTTTCTCTTCGGGCGATTTCTATCTTGAGATCGCCGATCACGGGATTCCGCAGCAACGCATGGTCGCATCGCAACTGCATCGGTACGGGAAGCAGTTCGGTCTTAAGATTGTCGCGACGAACGACGTTCATTACCTACTTAGGGATGACGCCGCCACGCACGACATGCTCCTTTGCATCCAGACTGGCGCGAAAATTAAAGACAAAAACCGGATGCGCTTTCACGGGTCCGAGTTTTACCTGAAAACAAATGAGGAAATGGCGGCGCTGTTCCGGGATATGCCCGAATCTCTGGTGGCAACGTTGGAGATCGCGGAGAAATGCGACCTGAACATCGAGTTGGGCCGGAATAAGTTTCCCGCTTACCCGGTGCCGGAGGCGGAAACGCAAGCGGGGTATCTAAGGCGCTTGTGTGAGGAGGGGCTGATACGTCGATTCGGTGCGCATGCGAGTGATCCCCTGTTGCGGAAGAGGCTTGATTTCGAACTGGAAGTCCTTACCGGCTTCGCTAGCTATTTGCTCATTGTCTGGGATTTCATCGGCTATGCTAAAAGCCACGACATTCCGGTCGGGCCGGGACGCGGTAGCGTGGCGGGCAGCCTCGTCGCCTACGTTCTCGGCATCACCGAAATCAATCCGATCCGCTTCGGCCTCATTTTTGAGAGATTCGTGAATCCTGAGCGCCTTTCAATGCCCGATATCGATGTTGATTTTTGTTATAAACGTCGCGGTGAGGTGGTCGATTATTTGCGTCACAAATATGGTGTGCAATCCGTCGCGCAAATCATCACGTTCGGGACGCTAGGCGCGAAGATGGCGATTCGAGATGTGGGCCGTGTCATGGGCCTCAGCTACAATGCGGCCGACAGGCTGGCACGGATGATCCCGTTCGATCCAAGAATTACTTTGAAAAAGGCACTCGAAGTGAGTCCCGATTTCCAACGCGCATATAATGAGGAAGACATCACTCGTTGCGTTATCGATTCTGCTTCGAACCTTGAAGGCCTCGTTCGTCAAGCCGGTGTCCACGCCGCGGGCCTTGTTATTTCAGACCACAACCTGACTGATTGCGTTCCCCTGACGAAGGATGATCATGATGGTCTCGCCGCTCAATATCCAATGAAGGCACTCGGCGAGTTAGGTTTGCTGAAACTAGATTTCCTCGGACTTGCAGCGTTGACTGTGATTCAGGACACACTCCGCTTCATCGACGAAACGACTGGCCGGAAGGTGACGCTAGCGGAAATTCCGCTGACCGATCAGGCAACCTTCGACCTGCTCGGCAAGGGCCACAATTTTGGCGTGTTTCAGATGGAATCTCCGGGCATGTGCGACGCTTGCCGCCATGTCCGCCCCAGTGCTATCGGAGACATCATTGCCCTGGTGGCTCTTTACCGCCCAGGGTTGATGGAACTCATTTCTAGCTACGCCGAACGGAAATCAGGAAAGGAGCAAGTCGAATATGATCATCCGCTACTTGAACCGATTCTAAAGGGCTCTTATGGCATTCTAATCTATCAGGAGCAGCTTTTGGAGATCGCGCAGTCTTTCGCGGGATATACGCTCGGCGGCGCTGATGTCCTTCGGCGCGCCCTGAAACGGCAAGCGCCCGATGAATTGATCGCACAGAGTACGCGTTTCATTGAGGGATCCAAAATGAAGAACGGCATTCCTAAACGGGAGGCGGGACGTATCTTCGCCGTCCTTGAAAATGCTGCCAAGAACGCGTTTTGCAAAGCCCATGCGACTTGTTACGGAATGCTCACCTATCAGATGGCTTGGTTAAAATCGAGCCATCCGGTGCAGTTTATGGCAGCTCATCTTTCCGGGGCGTTGGCTAATCCCGATAAAATCGCCGTACTAGTAGAAGACGCGAGGAGAATGGGTATTTCCATTGTGCAGTCGAGCGCGAAGCAAAACAGTGGCGTCGTCACTGTTAAGGACAATTCGATTCGATTCGGAATTCCAGGCGTTTTCTGCGCTCAAATCTACCGCCTCGATGGCGACTGGTACATGGACGATCCAGAAAGAGGAATCGTTTTGGAGGAACTGATCTTGGGAATACCGGAGATCATCGAACACCTTGTGGGAAGAAGAACTGATCGTTTCATCTGCACTTTTTCCGCCGAGCCGCTTGATGGGAAAAGTTCGGTTTTGGAGAAAGATGGCGAATCGGATGGTGGGTGTTGGTATTTGCTCAGAGGGACATCCCTTCGGGGGTGGCTTTGCCCCACGATCTTTCAATATTTCGATCCGGCACCGGGAGTGATCTATCTCCGATGGAATTGATCAGCAATACAACAACAAGAAAGGACACCGATGAGCACCTATGCAGTGAAAGTTAATAATGGAAGAGCAGAAATCTACGATGCCAATACAGGAGCCTACAAGCGAAGCTTTGGCAGTGATGTGGTATCGGCGCAAGTGTCGGGCGATACCGTCCAGGTCACCAGGAAGAACGGAAGAGTCGAAATTTATGACGCAAAGACGGGGGCATACAAAAGAAGCTTTTAAATTTGATGTCGATGTCCAGACACGATTTTCAATCTATGTTCGCTCACTACGAAAGTGAGAGAAGACAATTTGAAAAGGCCCACTCCGAGTGGTGCTCTCGAAAGGCTGCGAAAACGGCCGAAACCCAGTTTTTCAGAACCTGGGCAATTATACTTTCGTGCCTTTTCATAATCGCTTTTTTCTTATTTGGGCAAAAAGCTAATCTTGCAAGGATTGCCGGCCTATTCTTTTGGGCTTCTGTCCTCTTTACCTACGGGGAGAAGTGGGACGCATGGAGAAATCGAAAACGCCGCGAGAGATTTAACCGGAATAACCCCGAGCCAATTTTTTGCCTGGAAAGACCCGTCTGGATAGACGATGACAACGATGCCCATGAAGATTTCAACTTTGCATGGCACGAAGAGGTGCCATCTCCCCGCATGGTTTTAGGGGTTGAGGAAACCGCGAGTCTTGACGAGGTCAAGAGAGCTTATCGCAGCAGGATCAAACAATGCCACCCGGACAAATTCGCCCAACTTGGCGCTGAGGTGAGACAGGTAGCGGAGGAGCACGCGAAAGCGCTCAATATTGCTTATGCCTCAGTTCTAGCGGAGGGAAGTTAGATTGGTGCCCTCCCATTGATCGCCACGCGCATACCATTTACCTCGCGAGCGCATAACAAAGTCGTGCCTTTAGGTGCAGAAATTTACATAAATCAACTTGCATCGTAAGTAATAAGACGTTATCCTATAGAAACTTAGGAAAGGAGACGGCGGGGTAGCTTCCATCTATGATCGCCGACGAAGAGAGAAAGCGTATTGCCAATGCCGTCGGCGATCATAGACCGCAGCTACAGGCTGACAAAAGGTCTTAAACCAGGAAACCGCTCGCGGCGTAATCATCGATGCCGGTCTCCAGCGTATACTTGGGCTTGTAGCGGAGCTTCAGCGTGGTCTGCGAGAGATCGGCCTCGGTATGCGGCTGGTAATGGGCATGCGGGTTGTCGATGTACTCCGGTTGATAGCCGGTGTTGAGTACGCGATTCAGGTTCGTGACGATGTCGTTGAAGGTGCGCGGCACGCCGCTGCCCGCATTGAAGATGCCCGACGCGCGCGCGCGCGCCGCGAGGATCGTGCAGGAGACAATGTCCTTCACATAAACGAAATCGCGCAGCTGTTCACCGTGCCGGAAGATGCGCGGCGTCTGGCCCCGGCGCATTTGTTGGGCGAGTTGCAGGATCATGCTGGAGGCCGCGCCCTTGTGCCCTTCGCGGGGGCCGTAGACGTTGAAGTAACGCAGGCCGACGACGACCTGCTCGGGATTTTGCCGCGTAAATTGGCGGCTGAGATTATCGAGCTGCACCTTGGAGAAGGCGTAGACATTCGCCGGCTTCGGTTCCTGATCGACCTTGTTCAGTCCGGAGGCGATGCCGTAGGTCGCGGCGGAAGAGGCATAGACCAGGCGCGTCTTGCGGCCCTCGAAATAGTTGAGGAGGTTGCGCCATGATTCGACGTTGTCGTGGACCTGGCGAAACTGATTGTGATCGGTCGTGTCGGTGATCGAGCCGAGATGGAAAACGAGATCGATTTTGCTGCCGCCAAAATAATGTTTCATGTCCATCGTGGCGAGATCCGCCGCGATGACATCACCTTTGAAGCCCTCGAGATTCTTGAAGTTCCCCGAGCGAAAATCATCCACCACCGTAAGCTGGGCCTCGGGATAGCGACTGGCCATTTCGAGGACCAGATTGGACCCCACGAAACCGGCTCCCCCGGTGACGACGACATGCTTGTACATGGGGCCATCCTACACGAGATGGACGCTGTCTGAACAGCGGGAAGAGGGGGAAGGTTACCGGCTGATATCGCGCTGCGTCAGCAACTTGAACTGGTTTGCCTGGAGCACCGAGCCGGCAACTTCAATATCCTCGACGTGCAGGGCGAGCGCCGCCTTGCCCCGGGGCCGGGTGAGGAGGGAGTAGCTTGAATGGATGTTGCACTCCGCCTGCAGCAAAGCGGTAAGTACGGCCTTCAAGTCGGCGGCGCTGCTGGAGAGCTCCACCACGATCAACGTGACTTCCGTGAAGGCGAACCCGTGCTCCTGAAAAAGCGCACGCGCTTTGTCGGGATCGTCCACGACCAGCCGCACGATGGCGGCGTCCGCGGTGTCGAGAATGCTCAGCGCGACCACGTGCACGCGCGCTTGGGAAAACACCTTTACGATATCGAGCAGGCGTCCGACCTTGTTCTCCATGAAGACGGAGAATTGTTTGACCTCATCTTCCTGCGGGCCCCTGGCGGTTTGCACCTCGTTTGATTCCATCTCCATAAACGGGATCAGCTTGGCCGAGCAGGATGCTCCTTGTCACGAGCCATTTGAATCGCCACGCTGGTTTTGCTAATCGAAACCCCTATCTATGGCGACTCCTTCCAAGCTTCCGGGCAAGAACACCCGCGCCGTCAAGACCGTGGGCGCGGTGGCCCGCCAGCAGCTCCTGCTGATTAATGGCTTACTCGATGAAGTCTCCCGCAATTATCTCGCACGCCTCCATCGCGAAATCGCGGACCTGATCCGCGTGCTGGAGAAAAAACAGGCCGCCGGGGGGTTCAGCCGCCGGGAAATCAAGGGGCTGGAGGAGATCCTGAAGCGTATCGCCCACTTGCAGATCGATCCGGAACGGGGACGGCGCAAGGACCTGAAAAAGATCGACGCGCTGATCGGTGAGCTGCAATCAACCGTCGAAAGATGGTAGGGATTTTCATTTCGCTTAAGTTGTTGTTATGCGTTACGCCGTTTTCGATCTCGGCAGCAATTCGATCAAGTTCCTCGTCGCGGAAACGGGCCGGAATCGCGTGCGCGTGTTGCGCGAATTGAGCATCAGCACCCGGCTGGCCGAGCACTTGATCGATACCTGCGAACTGCGGCCCGACGCCATCGCGCGCACGCTGGAAGCCCTGCGGAAACTTCGCGCCGAAGCGGATGACCTCGGCGTCGAGAAATTCCGCGCGGTCGCCACCAGCGCGGTGCGGGACAGCCGTAACCGGCGCGAATTCCTCAAGGCCGCGCGCGCCGTGCTGGGCTTCCCCGTGCGCCTGCTCTCCGGCGTCGACGAGGCGGAGACGATTTTCTCTGGGGTGATGGCCGATACCCATTGGCGGGGGAAAGATCTTTTCATCCTCGATATCGGTGGCGGCAGCGCGGAGTGGGTGCAGGGAACCCATGGCAAGATGGAGCGGCGCCTGAGCCTGCCTTTGGGCGCAGTGCGCCTGCGTGAACGTTTCCTGCACAGCTACCCGGTCGCGCCCGACACCGCGGCGCTGCTGGTCGAGACGGTGCGCGGACAGATCGCGCATCCGCTGGCCCATTATCAATTAGATGCACGGCGGCTTGTGGGGACGGGCGGCACCGCGACCTGTCTGGCGGCGATTCACAAGGGCATCGCGGAATTCGACCCGCGCAAAGTTGACCACACCACGTTGACGCTCGAACAGGTGCAGGCCTTGATGGATCGCTTTACCGGGCTGACGCTCGAGGAGCTTCGCGCCATTCCCGGCCTGCCGGCGAAACGGGCCGACCTGATTATTCCCGGCACGGCGGTCGTGCTGGCCACGATGAAACTTCTCGGCGCGAAGCGGCTCGGGATCAGCGTGCATGGCCTGCGTTATGGCGTGCTTACTGCTGCCATTCGAGAAGACGAAAAATGAACACGCTTTTGCAGGAGACCCGGGATCTGCGGGCTCGCTACGACGAGGAGCCGAGCCATTCCGATCACGTCTCCGAACTCGCGCTGCAACTCTTCGACGGACTTCATCCCTGGCACGGTCTCGACCAACGGACGCGGACGCTGCTGCATAGCTCGGCCCTCCTTCATGATATTGGCTGGTCGCAAACGCCGGATGGCAAGGGCCATCACAAATGGTCGGCGCAGCTGATCCGGAACCACGGGTGGAAATCGCTGAAGGGCCCGGACGTGGCGCTTGTCGCCCAGGTCGCGCGGTATCATCGCAAGGCGATTCCCCAGCCGGAGCACGAGGATTTCCAGGCGCTTTCGTCCTCGGCGCAAAAGCTGGTGATGATTCTCGGCGGGATTTTACGCCTGGCCGATGCGCTTGACCGGACCCATACCGGACGGATCGAGCAGGTCTCGGTTTTAGTCCGTGAGGATGTCCTGCTGGTGAAGGTCCAGCCTAAGGGGAAGTGGGAAGCCGAGAAGACGATGTTCGAGACGAAGCGGGATATGCTGGAACTGGCCGCGAAAAGGCCGGTGCGATGCGAGGCGGCTTAGGTCTCTCTCGCTCCAGCTTCGATGATACCAGGAACGCGGACCCTTCGTGCCCCGTGGGAAATCGGACGGCGTCTAGGCCGCCCGAATCTAGCTTTTAGAGCAATTTCTAGCTAAATAGTCGCATTAAAATCGGTCATCCTGAGCTTGTCGAAGGATCAGTTCTGTTGCCTTTTACCGAGGCGAAACTGATCCTTCGACAAGCTCAGGATGACCGAGAAAAAGAGCGATAATCTATTAAAAAAACAGTCTAGGCACTCGCATCGACGTTTTCCGGAGCGGCCTTGACCGGGTTGAGCTTGAGCAGCGTGGCGGTTTCGATCTTTCCGTAGAGTTCCCGGTTGCGCTTGAGCTCTTCCTTGCCCGCATCGCGGCCTTGGGCGACCTGGGTGCCTTCGAAGTAGAGCCATGCGCCCTTCTTTTCGACGACGTTGAGTTCCACCGCGAGATCGAGCAGCGAACCTTCCTTGGAAATGCCTTCGTTGTACATGATGTCGAACTCCGCCTCACGGAAAGGGGGTGCGACCTTGTTCTTCACAATCTTGACCTTCGTGCGGTTGCCGAGGACGGAACCATCGGGGGTCTTGATCGCGGCGATGCGGCGGATGTCAACGCGCACCGAGGAATAGAATTTCAACGCCCGGCCACCGGGAGTGGTTTCGGGATTGCCGAACATGACGCCGATCTTTTCGCGGATCTGGTTGGTGAAGATCGCGCAGGTCTTCGACTTGCTGATAAAGGAGGTGAGTTTGCGCATCGCCTGGCTCATGAGCCGGGCCTGCGCGCCGACCGTGG
>JAMFSY010000106.1 GCA_026225555.1 Methylacidiphilales bacterium | reverse complement strand
TTTTGCCTTCGCGCTGAAGTTCCAGCAACGTGCCGATCTGATCTTCCAGGGAGACCTTCGAGTCGATCCGGTGAAGTTGATAAAGATCGATCCGGTCCAGCTTCAAACGTTGCAGGCTTCCCTCGCAAGCGGCGCGCAGGTGAACGGGACGTCCATCCGGCTCCCACTGATCCGGGCCGGGGCGCTGAAGGCCCGCCTTCGTCGCGATGACGAGATCATCGGCATAGGGATGCAGCGCGTCGGCAATGAGTTGCTCCGCGACCTTGGGCCCGTAGGAATCGGCCGTGTCGATGAGCGTGATGCCCAGCTTAACCGCGCGGCGCAGGACGGCGATGGCGACCTTGCGGTCGGCCGGTTCGCCCCAGACACCTTTGCCGGTAAGCTGCATGCTGCCGAAGCCGAGCCGGTAAACGGGGAGATCGCCGCCGAGTTTGAAAATACCGCTCTTGATCGCGGGTTTGTCTTGGGTTGTGGCATTCATGGTGGGGTTATTTTCAGGAGGGGTTGTCTTAGGATTGGGCAGGGAAATCGGTGGCCAGAATCAGCTCGCGCCACTTCTCCATGTCGCCGCGCATGGCATCGAGCTTCTTGCCCGCGCGCTGGTAGGCATCGGCGCCGAGCGGAAGATGGAGCGGAGGGTTTTCCGACGTGACCACGGTGACAATGGCATCCGCCGCCCGCACCGGATCTCCCGGCTGGGCGCCGTTGCGCGTCGTGGCCGCCTTCCGCGTCTGGCCGGAGGTGGATTCGTAATCGGCGAAAACCTGACCGGCCACGGCGAGCGAGCCGCCCAGGAAATCCGTGCGGAACGGACCTGGCTCGACCAGGGTCACCCGAAGACCGAGCGGCGAAACTTCGTGGAAAAGCGCTTCGGAAAGTCCTTCCACCGCAAACTTGGTCGCATTATAAATCCCGAAACCGGGAATGCCGATGAGGCCGCCGATCGAGGAAAGATTCACGATGTGCCCGCTCTTCTGTTTTCGCATGTGGGGAAGCACGGAGCGGGTAACGCGTAGCAGGCCGAAGACATTGGTCTCGAAGACTTGGGCGACTTCCGTGTCGGTCGCCTCCTCAACCGCGCCAAGCAGACCGTAACCGGCGTTGTTGACGAGAACGTCGATGCGGCCAAAGCGGGCAATCGTGGAATCGACCGCCGCTGAAATCTGGGCCTGATCGCGAAGATCCATGGAGACGGCCAGCAACCGATCCGACGCCTGGGGGAATGCGGCGGCGACTTTATCGGGATGACGCGAGGTCGCGACGACCGAATCTCCCCTTTCTAATGCAGCGCGGACGAGTTCGCGGCCAAAGCCTTGGGATGTGCCAGTGATGAACCAGACCAGGGGTCCAGTGGAAGAAGATGGAGGAGTGCTCATAAGAATATCCCCAACTATAGAACGCATGGAAAAAATCGCAAAGGCGGGTTCCGTTCCAATGGTGTAACGATCCTCTTTCCGCCCAGACTCAGGCGGAAAAACTAAGGCGCGAGCGCGGCCTGGATCGAATCGGTCACGGTCTTGGCCAGAAGCTCAAAGCCGGCCTGGTTCCAATGCCAGCGGTCGCCCAAGGCGAGGTCGAGATGGGACATCATGACTTGATGAAGATCGTCGATGGCAATTCCGTTCGCCTGCATGATCGGGACGCAGGTGGCGTTGCGATCCGAGATGAGCTTGTCGAGGGAATCCAACTGTCCGGGATGTCCCTGCACCGTAACAGGCGTCGTGGTGGCCCAGATCAGCTTGGATTGGGGAGCGCCCGCCTTCATGATCTTGAGGTATTCCTCCATGTAAGGACCGTACTTTCCCTGTGGAATGCGTCCGGGTTGCCAGGCGTGCAGGCCCGACTCGTTGAAATGGATGACGGCGTAGGGACCGTTCTTCAAATTTTGTTCCAACTCCATATTGAGGCTGCCATCGCCTACATGCTTCGGCGTAGTCCAGACATCGACATTGGCCTTGCCCTGGAGCGCGGCGATGACACCGTTCTTGTAGCCCCCGACAATGGAATCCCCGATGAGCAACACGTGGGGAAGACTGGAGTCCGTGATCTCGGCTTTCTGGAAGGCCCAGCCGCCGTTGATGGCATGCTGGCCCGCCTTATTATCCTGCGTACCGTCGAGCGTGTCCAAAACCAGCGCATAATAGGGACGCAGGAACAGCACACGCCGGGTGTGGGAAACGGACTTGTCCGGCACACCTTTCCATACCTCGGGATAGAAGGGACGCGGACGATAGGTGTTCGCCTGATAACCCGCGTCGTAAGTCCCCGCAACGTAATCGAAAAGCGGCGACGTCACCCACGGATTGCCGGTGGGCTCGGTGACCGGCGGTATGTTCTTGCCCGCGTGCTGCCATTTATCATCGACAATAATCGTGCTGTGGGAAGGCGTATTGATGGTGAATCGCCGCCAATCGGATTGATCGTAGGTGTAGGTGCCCGGCTCGAAGAGGAGTGTCTTATTCCATGCCCGCAAGACAATCTCGAGCTTGCTCTCGTGGTCATGGCCGGTGCCGGTCGGTCCCGCGCGGAAGAAGAGGAAGGCATCGTTGCGCGCCCATCCGCCGCGCATGGCATAGAAGCCCGCGTAAGGAAGCGCGTCCGAATCCGGCGGCGCCTGGCCCTGTTTGCCATGTGAAGCCGCCCAGGTGAGAAGCGGGTCATCGGCGAGTTGCAGTCCCTCCCGGGCCTTGTTCACGATGTCCACCGGCGTCGAATCATTGGTCGGCACGGCATGGCCGCTTTGATCCATGACGAGCACGGGCGCGCGGTACATCCCCATGATGCGCGTGAGGAAACTGTCCGGCACCGTGAGATTATTGAGCTTGGCCATTTCCAACGGCTGGCGGTATCCGGTGAGCGCCACGAAATGGTAAGTGGGCGTCAACTCGGTCTCGAAGCCATCCGGAGGGACCACGTGATCCAGTTCCTTGGAAATACGATCAATCGCTGTCTGACGCCACGAGGCCGCGTCGCGGAATTCCGGGAACAGCGTGCCGATGGTGTAGAGCGCGCCACATTCCGTGGCGACCCAGTTGCCGGTCCGGCCCGGATCGTTCAATCCTTGCAGCAAGAGTTGGGCGTGCTCGTAATTGAGCTTCAAATAAAGCCAGTTCGCATCCGGGCCAAAAGACGGGCTGAGCAGAAAATGATAATAGCAATTAGGCCAGGAAATGCTGATGCGCTCCGCCGCGTCGAGCGTGCGCCAGAGGGAGGGCACGCCGGGGACCGGCACATAGTGCATCGGATTCTTCAAGGCGAAATCCTTGAGCTGCGCCACCCACTCCTGCGCATATTTCTCGTTCCCCGTCTGCCAATAGGCGTTGGCGAGTGGCTGCCAGAATTCAGTCCGGCTGACGTTGCAATAGGTCCATTCGTCGGAATAGGAAGGATCGCTCCGCGGCACGGGATTGAAGGTCCAATTGAAGTCCTTCCCCATATCGGCTCCGGCCGGTTGAAAGCCGTAGCCATTGCGAATATGGTGCGCCATTACCTCATCACCCAGCGCATCATCCTTTTCACGAGGCTGGGCCGGCTTCTCGGTCGGCATGAATTTCCAGCGGGCCGGACTCGCGTTGCGGCGATAATTGAGATAGGCCTTCTGCACCGCGTTCCAATCAACCCCGCCGCTGGCTTGCGTGGCGGTCTTGACGTCCTGCATTCCTGGCGAATCCAGATTCAAAGCGGCCAGCAGATCCGTGTCGGAGGTGATGGGCCCCGTCGCCGGAATATTAGGCGGAGGCTGGTTTGAAGCGGCCCCTGAAGCCGAGGCCGGGGCGGAGCTGTTTTCAGAAACGGGAGTCACCGGCGTCGAAGCCTCAACCTTCTGGACGGAAAAATCATCGACGAAGAGAGTCCCCTTGATCCACCACGAAAAGAGCGACGGCACCACCGTATCGACCCCGGCGGGGATCTCCACCACCGCCTCGACTTTGGTCCATTTTTTCGGCAACTTGGAGACGTCATCGGCAGGCACGTTACGGGCGACGTGATCTCCCAACTCGATCAACAGGTGGCCACCTTCGGCATCCTGGTTGCCATGGCGCAAATTGAAGCGGATAACGAAGCCGGGAGACTTGGAACGAATCTGGGCCGCTGCGTCAGCCTTGACCCAGACGCTCACGCGATAATGATCTCCCGGCTGCACGGGAAAGCCGGTCGCACCCGAGCCGATGCTAAACCGGGCAAAATCATCGGACTGCATGCGCGCACAACTCGTGCCTCCATGAGGCGAATCGCTGACCACATCGAAGCGGCAGTTCTTATCTTGCGATTCGTCTGGAATCCAGATGCTCCAGCCCGTCGCGCCATTCTCAAAATCGCCATTGACGACCAGCTCCTGACCGGCGCTGCACTGGATGCCCAGGTAGCCCAGGAAAAGCGAAAACACCAAACCCGACGACGGCAAAAAACGCAGGTTCACTTAATTAGGAATTCGCAGCGATGGGAATCGTCGGTACCCGGATGATCATCGCGGATGCCCCGGGATTGTTCGGCGCCAATGGAGTCACCGGCGTTGAGGGATCCACTTTCTGGATGGAGAAGTCATCCACGAAAAGCGTTCCATTGACCCACCATGAGAAGATCGAAGGCAGGACCGAATCGACGCCGGGCGGAATCTCCACCACCGCCTCGACCAGCGTCCAGTCCTTCGGCAAACCGGCTGAGGAATCGGCGGGATTCTCGCGCGAGACCACATTCCCGGGTCCGATAAAAAGATGACCACCAGCCGCTTCGCCTGTGCCTTGCCGTAGGTTGAGTCGAATGATAAAGCCAGGGGCCTTCGGACGGACCTGGGCCGCCGCATCGGCCCGGATCCAGGCCGAAATATGATAATGATCTCCGGGCTGGACGGGGAAACCGGTCGTGCCGATCCCAAAACGGGCGAAGTCATCCGATTGGAGACGCACGCAGTTGGTCCCCGAATGAGGCGCATCGCTGACCACATCGAACCGACAGTTTTTGCCCTTGGACTCATCGGGAACGAAAAGACTCCAGCCGGTAATTCCCGTCTCGAAGCCGCCATTGCCCACCAGTTCCTGGGCCGAGCCCATCTGAATGCCTATGTAACCGAGAAGAAGGGAAAGAAGAACCGCCAAAACCTGCTGATACTGTCGAGACATGTTGAAATTATCCTCTCTGATAAAACTGATGATTGCTGGAATAGCGCAAAACCCGGTCAAAGCGGTTCTCCGAGGTCATCGACCCGAAACGTCCAGCAACCCATACGATAAACCTTGATTTTGATGGCCAACAGGTAATTTAAATGCTATCTGGTGCATAGATGCAGCCCCGAGTAACCCTGCGCGATGTGGCCGCCAAGGCTGGAGTACACCATACCACAGCCTCGCGCGCGCTCAAAAACGACCCGCGCGTCTGCGCGGAGACCTTGGCCAAGGTCAAGGCCCTGGCCACGAAGATGGGCTACATGCCCGATCCCATGTTGTCGGCGCTCAACGCCTATCGCCAGGCCAGCCGCCCCTCCCAATATCATGGCACCGTCGCGTGGGTGACGAACTTTCCCACCCGCGACGGGTGGCGTGCCTCCTGGGGCATCAATCAAACCTCCTGCTACGAACTTTATTATCAGGGGGCGGAAGAGCAATTGGCGCGGCATGGCTATAAATTGGAGGAGTTTTGGCTACAGGAATCCGGCATGACCGCACGTCGCGCGAGCCAGGTCCTGCTTCATCGGGGCATCCGGGGCCTGCTGCTCTGTCCCCTGCCCATCAGTCGTGGGCATCTGAGCCTGCAATGGGAAAAGTTCTCCGCGGTTTCCTTCGGCTATTCCCTGGTTCGTCCGAGACTCCATCTCTTCTCGGCGGCACATTTTCGCGCCACGATCGCCTGCATGCGTAAATTGCGCGCGAGGGGTTATCGCCGCATCGGTCTCGTCACCTCGCGCGCGACGGACGAGCGGATGGACCGCATGTGGACGGCCGCCTACCGCTCGGAACTACCCACCTTGCAAAGCCAGCAGATTCCCATTCATCTCTACCTGGACGGCAAGAACAATGACTCGACCGCCTCTCGAAAACAGAACGAGAAAGCGTTCCTAAAATGGTTCCGGGACTACAAGCCGGATGCCATCCTTACTTCCTCCAGTCCCATCACCATCTGGCTCACGGCCGGCGGCTATCGCGAATCGGAGGATGTGCTCGTGGTCAGCGCCGCCCTCCAAGAAAATGACTCCCTTTTATCCGGGATCGTCGAACCCTCCCGGGAAATTGGACGCGGAGCGGCTGACTTCCTGGTCAGCATGTTGCAGCGCGGAGAGCACGGCATCCCCAGCGTTCCCCAGCGGGTTTTGCTGGAAGGAAGCTGGTTCGAAAAAGAGGTGCCTCTTCGGAAAGCCGGATCCGGCAGAAGCCTCGTCCTCGCCTAAACCGCGGGGTCGGCTCGCCTTTACGGGAAACCCGTTTCCCAATGCTACAGGGAGCATCCCTTTTTCCTTCCTCGGGCATGCCTGCCCCCTGAAGATAACCATCTGTGTCAAAAGATTTAACGACAAGCGGTGAAATTCTAATTTTCCCTCCGCAGGAGGAAGCCGAGGACAAAAGAGAAGTCTCTGTGGAAAGATCGGCGAAAAAGAAAGTCACCGTCGCCGTTTATCTCCTGGCCGAAGCCGCTTTTAACGATATTTACGGCGCTCCCGAACGGGCCGCCATTTCAACGCGGGTCGAAGCGGATCATCAATTGATCACTCCGCAGGCTTATCACGATTCGAATGAAGTCTGGCCGAACGTCGAAATGATCTTCTCGGGCTGGGGAATGGTCCCGATGGACGAATCCTTTTTCAAACGGTTCCCGAAATTGCGGGTGATCTTCTATGCGGCGGGGACCGTCCGCTCCTTCGTCACAGATGCCTTTTGGAGGCGCAAGATCCAGCTCACAAATGCGGGCGCGGCCAATGCCATTCCCGTTTGCGAATTCACCGTTTCGGAAATTATCTTCTCCCTGAAACACGGCTGGCAAAAGGCGCTCTATATTCGGAAACACCGAAAATTTCCGCCCCGGCTGTCCCCGCCCGGCGCCTACCAAACCACAGTCGGCCTGCTCTCCCTCGGCGAGATCGGGCGGATGGTGGCCGAGAAGCTCCAGGAGTTCGATCTCAACGTGGTGGCTTATGATCCTTATTTCTCTCCCCAGGAGGCGGCGAAATTAAAGGTCAAACTCCTCTCCCTCGAGGAGGTTTTTGCGCTTTCGGATGTCGTCAGTTGCCACACGCCCCTTTTACCGGAAACGGAAGGCATGATCCGGGGCTCGCACTTCAACTCCATGAAGCAGGGCGCCGTTTTCATCAACACGGCGCGCGGAGGAGTCGTCGCCGAGGAGGAAATGATTGAGACTCTCAAAAAGCGTCCCGATCTTTTCGCCGTGCTCGACGTCAGCCAGAACGAAGAAGCCGAGGGCCCGACTTCACTTTACGATCTCGAAAATGTCATTCTCACTCCGCATATCGCCGGCAGCCTGGGCGGCGAGTGCCGCCGGATGGGCAAAATGATGGTCGAGGAATTGGACCGGTTCCTGGCCCATCAGCCACTTCGCTACGAAATTGACGAAGAGCGATTCAAACGCCTGGCTTGATTGCGGTGGCCGCATCGAGTTTTCGGTCTGGAGTTCAATTGGCAACGGCTACGGGCAAGGCTCGCGATGACCACCGTTCCGCCCCATACTAATCTCGTGCAAACTCCCGGGGAGCCATCGCCCAAAATTTGGCGGACGGGAACACTTTCCTACACGTTTCGAGGATTATGCATTTTGTTTTTCTGGCTGCTCTGGGGTGACTTCGCGTGGTCCATCAAGGAACGCGCGATACCTTCCATCGTCCAGCTCCTTTTCAGGAACTTTGGCGCGTCGGACCTGGTTAACGGCATTCTCCTCGGCTCGTTGCCACCCGCCATTGGCATCATCCTCGTCCCCATCATCAGTTATAAATCAGACCGTCATCGCGGACGCTGGGGCCGGCGCATTCCCTTCCTTCTTCTTCCAACTCCCTTCGTCGTTCTCGCTCTGGTGGGCTTGGCTTTCAGTCCCACCCTGGGCGCGTATCTGACCAAGCTTCCGCCCTTCCATGCCTATGGACTCGATGCCTGCGCACTCGTTTTTCTCGGCCTTTTCTGGACGATCTTCGAGTTCGCCACCGTGACGGCCAACTCTCTCTACGGAGCCTTCATCAATGATGTCGTTCCCCAGAAATTGATGGGCCGTTTCTATGGTTTATTCCGCGCTTTCAGCCTGATCGCGGCCATTCTCTTTTTCTTCTGGTTATTCGGTAAGGCGGAAACTCTCTATATATGGATTTTTCTCGGTATCGCCGCCTTATATGGATTTGGATTCACCCTGATGTGTCTGAAGGTCAAGGAAGGCAAGTATCCACCCCGTCCACCCTTGGATAAAGGCAGCAGCAGAACCAAAGGATTTCTGCGAGGCGCCATCACCTATTTTAAACAATCTTTCGGCAAATCCTATTATAGATGGTTTTTTGCGGCCATGACCCTTTCGGCGGTGGCGACCAGCCCGGTCAATCTCTTCAGCGTCTTCTTTGCGACCTCGCTTAAAATGGATCTCGGCTTCTATGCCAATTGCCTCGCGCTGACCTATTCCATTTCCCTCGTGCTGGCCTACCCGCTGGGATGGCTGGCTGACCGGTTCCATCCCCTGCGGATGAACATAACCCTGCTGCTGCTCTACTCCATGGTAAGTCTGTGGGGCGGTTTGTTCGCGCGTGATCCCTGGACCTATGCCATCGCGCTGGTGGCGCACGGGGTGGTCGCCGGTTCATGGGCCACTTGTACCGCGTCGATCAGCCAACGGCTCTTGCCCCCGGGAGAGTTCGCCCAATTTGATTCAGCCAAGGGACTCACCCTCAGCCTCGGCGGCATGGCGCTCGCTCCCTTGGTCGGATTCATTCTCGATCATGCTCACCACACGTATCGATACACTTTTCTCATGGGTTTCGGCCTGAGTCTCGTCGCTCTTTTGGCGAGCCTGGTGCTGCAACGCAAGTTCATCGCCCTGGGCGGACCGGATCATTACGTCGCCCCGGAATGAGAGCCGCCACCCTTTTATATTTATGCCAACCTATTCTGAAATGACTCCGCTCGAACTCGCCATCGATGCGCGGGCCCAGGGAAATCCGCTTAATCACTTCTGGAATACCTGTGTCGGTGCCGGACGGGCGCACGAAGGACTCCGCGCGAATTGGCTGGAACATCTGGAAATGGCCGTCCAGGAATGCGGTTTCCGCTACATTCGCTTTCATGGACTTTTCCATGACGACATGTGCGTCTACCGCGAGCAGGACGGCCAGCCTATTTATAACTGGCAATATATCGATGAACTCTTCGATCGCTTGTTGAAGCAGGGCATTCGCCCCTTTGTGGAGTTGGGCTTTTTTCCAAAGGACATCGCCGCGCCGAATTCAAAGACGATCTTCTGGTGGAAGGGCAATATTACACCGCCGGAAAACCTCGATAAATGGCGCGTGCTGGTCGATCAATTCGTTCGCCATTGCATCAAACGCTACGGACTCGAGGAAGTACGCCAGTGGTATTTCGAAGTATGGAACGAGCCTAATTTGGCCCACGCCTTTTGGGATGGGACGCGCAGCCAATATTTCGAACTCTATAAGGTCAGCGTCGAGGCAATCAAAGCGATCGATCCCCGCCTTCGGGTGGGAGGACCGGCCACCAGCAACTTCGTGCCCGACGATCGCTTTGAATCCGAGAAAGAGGACGTCAGCAAGCAGGTAACTTTCGTCATGAAGGACCTGGGCGAAGGACAGTGGCGCGGTGTTTGGATTGAGGCGTTCCTCAAATTCTGCGCCACGAATCGATTGCCCGTTGATTTTATCGCCTGCCATCCTTACCCGACCGATTATCCGCTCGATACCGGCGGCAATTATGTGCCCCGCACCCGACCCGCCACTTCCACCCGCGATGATCTGCAATGGCTGAGACGAGTGGTCGATGCCAGCGCTTACCCCGCTGCGGAAATTCATCTAACGGAATGGAGTTCCAGCCCCTCCCCGCGCGACCACTCGCACGATTCCCTGCCCACCGCGACTTTCGTCGTACGGGCCAACCTCGAATCGACCGGCTTGGTCGACTCTCTTTCCTACTGGGTTTTCACCGATGTCTTCGAAGAATCGGCCGGAGGCGACACGCTCTTTCATGGTGGGTTTGGCCTCATCAATTTTCAGGGGATCGTCAAACCCACCTTCCATGCCTACCGATTTCTCCGCCTTCTCGGAGATCGGGAGCTGAGCCGTACGCCCGGAATCATCGCCACAAAAGATGCGACCTCCGGCGCCGTCCAGGTTCTCGCCTATCACTATCCTTCCGAGCTTCGCGAAGCGCCGCCGCTGACCAAATCCGCCGCTGAGGCGGAAGAAATCGCGGCACTGGGTCAACCCCGGGAACTCAGCCTGGATATTCAGGGCCTCTCTCCACACGCCTCCCTTGTCATGGAAACTCTCGACAGCGCCCACGGATTTGCCCTGCCCGCGTGGAAGGCCATGGGCGCGCCTGAACCGCCTTCGCGGGAAGAGACGATTCTCCTCCGTAAAGCCGCGCGCAACTTGAAACAGGAATTCTTCACCGCGGATGACCGTGGTCACTTCTCCCTGAAACGGACGATCACGCCCTGGTCAGTCGTAATGATCCGGGAAATTCGCGAGAACGATCCGATGCTCCATCCATAAACGGCTTCACGTCAGGATGGCGGCGATAAATTGCTTCACGATTTCCGCCGCCGTCGGTTTCTCGCGCCACGCGGCCACCACGACGATTTTCGGCACGGGATCGGAAATCGGAATGAGCTTGAGCCGAGGCCCGGCCATACAGGCCACGCAATCGGGAACCAGCGCAATGCCGCTGCCCGATTCAACCGCGGCCAGGATGCTCGTGACCCCATCATGCTCCTCCGTGATTCGCAACTGGCGCCCCGTGACCGAGAACAAATTCTCCACCATGGCGTGATATTCCGGATAATCCTCCCGGCTGTAGGCAATGAGCGGTTCGCGGACAATCTGGGCCAGGCTCAATTTCTTCAACCGCGCCAGCGGATGCTTCGGTGCGACGGCCACGCAGATCGGATAACAGGCAATTTCCTTGAATTCCAGGCCCTGCCGCATTTTCCGGTCGGGACGCACCATAAGCGAGACCTGCAGCTTTCCTTCGCGTAGTTGCGACACCATTTCTTCCGTCGACAAATCGTGCAGCTTCACCCGCACCTTGGGAAATTTCACCTGATAGGCCCGCAACGTCTGCGGCAGGATCTGAATGGTCAGCGAAGGCGCATAACCCACGTGGATGGTTCCCTGGATCTCGCCGACGGAGGCCCGAGCCTTTTTGACCGCCTCGTGGGCGTGCAAAAGCACGGCGCGCGCTTCTTCCAAAAAGATTCTGCCCGCTGAAGTCAGATGCAGCGACTTGGCGCCACGATCAAAAAGCTGGAAGCCGATTTCATCTTCCAGGTCGTGAATCTGCCGGCTCAATGCGGGTTGCGAGACGTTCAATTTCAAGGCCGCGCGAGAGACATTTTCCTCTTCAGCGACGGCGACAAAGTAACGGAAGTGGCGCAGTTCCATCGCCCAACGAGCATGCCTTGAAGTTATGGTTAGACAAGAAACATGATATTTCCCGAAAGCCGGATCGCGGGCCACTGTCCTTCCATGACAACGATCAGAAAATCAAACGAACGGGGCCACGCGAGCCACGGCTGGCTCGACAGCTATCACACGTTCAGTTTCGCCGATTACTTCGATCCGCAATGGGTGGGCTTCCGCAGCCTGCGCGTCATCAACGACGACATCGTGATGCCGGGTATGGGATTTGGCATGCATCCCCACCGTGATATGGAAATCGTCACCGTCATGCTCAGCGGTGCGATCGAGCACAAGGATTCGATGGGCAACGGCCGCGTGATCCAGGCTGGCGAAATTCAATATATGTCGGCCGGGCGGGGCGTGCTTCACAGCGAGAATAATCCCTCCAAGGACGAAGCCGCGCATTTCCTCCAGATCTGGATCCAGCCTGATGAAAAGGGAGTGGTCCCCCGCTACGCCGAAAAATCATTGCGCGCCGCGCCCACGGGAAAACTCCATCTCATCACGAGCAAAACGGGCCGCGAGGGTTCGATTCCCATTCATCAGGATGTCGATTTGTGGCTGGCCAAACTCAAGGGCGGGCAGGAAATCACCCATCCCCTGGCGGCTGACCGCCAGGCCTGGCTGCATGTTGCCGAAGGGCGGGTCAACCTGAACGGCAAGGTCCTCTCCGCCGGCGATGCCGCCGCGATAAGCCACGAAACCAAGCTACAGCTGACGGCCGACGAAGCGTCGCAAGTCCTACTTTTCGATCTCAACTAAGAGCATCACCCGGACGGCGAACGCTACGGCTTCGTCGCCGCGGGCGCGGCGAGCAGGCCGAAAGGCGAAACCACTCGCGGCGCCGATGCCGCACTTTCCTCGCCCGAAGTGGGCTGAAGCTTGACGAAAATCTGGGTGAGATAAATCACGCCCTGGTTATTTTCCGAAACGCCGATGCCCGAGGTGTTGAAGTCACCGCGAATGTTGTGCAGGTGCGGCGGACTCTTCAGCCAGACATTGACGGCATTCCGGGCGATCTCGCGGGGGTCGTCCGTCATCAGAACGTTTTCTCCCGCGCCCCTTAGACCCAGCAGGGTTTTTCGCAAAAGGTGGATTCGGTCGCCAAAGCCGTCATGCCCAAAATCGACATCGCCGGTCGCCATATCCTGGCTATGCGCGCGGGCCACACGGGCAATCTCGGCATTCCACACGAACACGGGCAGATGGCTTTCCAGCCGGTACTGATTGATCAGGGCAAACGTTTCCCGTTCCAACTCGAGATGAAGTTCGGCCGTTGTATTGGCGCCGGAAACCGGAACGACGACGGCGGGCGTATCCGCCCGCAAATCCACCGCTCCAAATCCCGCCACGAGAACGAAGGCGATACCGAGTGAACCTGAAAAGCGTCCCATGGTTACTTCGGTGGCAACTTGATCTCAAGCCCCGGCGGAAGAGAAACCGATGAGGCATTTTCTGCGGAGGCAATCGTAGCCGCGATCGGCGGCTCCAGCACCGGGGCGGGAGGCGCGGTGGCTCCCCCCAGGGCATCCGCGCGAGAAAAGGCAATCCGGGCTTCTTCGTTCCGTTCCATTTTTTGAAGCGTCACACCCAAATCATACCAGGCGCGGACATTCTCTGGAGCCCAATGTGTCTCGCGCCGGAACGCGCTCGAGGCCGAAGCCAGATCGTTCATCTGCGCGCAGACAATGCCCAGGTTATGCCAGGCCCCGGCCAGCGAAGCCTGGAGATCGACCGCATGCTGGTAGGAATCTCGCGCCGCACGAAGATCGCCCGTCTGGTGATAACTCACTCCCAGATTGAACCACGCCTCCGGCTCATCCGGCTTGAGCAGGGTCGCCTCGCCATAGGCATTGGCCGCGCGCGCATAATCTTTTTTGGAAAACCAGGCGAGCCCCAGATCGTTCCAGGCCATCCAAAGCATGTCGCATTTGGGATCGGCCCGAACGGCTCGCTGCACATCCGCTTCGGCCGCTTCGGGTTGCTCCAGGCGGGCATGAATCATGGCCAGAAAGGAATCGCAATAGGCGCCGAGCTGGGGCAAGAGGGCCGCGCGCCGGAATTCCTCGGCGGCCTTCACCAATTCGTTGTTGCTGAAATAAATCACGCCCATCTTGAAATAGGCCTCGGGATAGTCGGGCCGCAACTCAACCGCGCGCTGGCAGGCCTCGATCGCCTCGGCCAGTTTGTCCTGCGCGCCCAACGCCGCGGCGAGATTGTCCCAGGCGCGGGCATACTCGGGATTCGCCTCCACGGCCTCGCGCAACGCCGCTTCCGCCTGCTCGTAGGCGTCCATTTGAAAATAGAGAACGCCCAGATTACACCAGACCTTGGGATGCTTCGGCTCCAGTTCGTTGGCCTTGGCGTAGGCCGCGACCGCCTGCTCGAACTTC
>JAMFSY010000105.1 GCA_026225555.1 Methylacidiphilales bacterium | reverse complement strand
GTGGCCTTCGCCTGATCGAGGGCCTGATCGACCGCCGAGGTCACCACGGTCAAGGCGACCTGCTTGCGCGATTCATCGTCGGAACGGATGCTAAGATGGACCAGCACGCGGTCCTTCTCGGTTAAGGTTTGGTCGGCGGGCTGATCGGTCTCGCCACCGTCGCGGGCGACGCGCTCAGTCTGGCGGGTAAAGTTTTCCACCCGGCCCAGCGTCCGGACGCGGTCGAGGAACGCCTCGATCTGCTCGGGCGGCACGGAGACCACGAGCAAGGCGGAGACATCGCTGCCCGAGTTGTGGTTGAGATTCGCATTGAGGATGTGGGCCTTGAAATCATCCGAGGCCTGGCGCGCCTGCTGAAAGGTCGCCTCGACGTTGGTGGCGAAGAGGGAAAACTCGTCGCGCTCCTTAAGGAGATAAGCGGCGGCCTGCGTGAGGTCTTTCTCCGCCACTGAGATCGTGACCGTGGCGTATTGCACCTGAAAATCGTAGAGCTTGAGTTGCCCCTGCATCTGTTCGATCTCGCCGCGCACCCGCGCCAGCTCGCGCTCGACCTGGAGCAGGTCGGAGACTTTGCTGTTCGCGTGCTTGAGCAGGTCTTGCAATTGCGCCTCCATCCGGCGTGAATTATCCAGCCGTGCCGAGGTGTCATAGTATTCCTTGGTCACGTCATCCGTGCTGACCGACTGGTTTTTGATCTCACCAAGATCGCGGAGCTTGAGCAGGAAGGCATCGAGGTTTTGCGGCAGCATCTTCACCACGATCGTGCCCTGCAGCTTGCCGTTACCGCCGCGCTGCGAGTTGCTGGTATCGACGTAGCCGCCGCCGGAATTGACCTGCGCCGTGATGGCATCCACGGTTGTTTGGAAGCTTTTGACCTCGAGGTCGAGCTGGGCGTTGCGAATGAGTTTGCGGGCGGGAACGGAATCGGTGGGGACCGAAGGGGGAACCAGTTTTGAGGAGGCATCAATGCCGGCAGAGGTACTGGAAGGCGCTAGGATGGCTTTATTTATGGGCATCAAGGCTTCAAACTGATCAGCCGAGCTCTGCGCTTTCATTTTCGTAATCGCGGATCTGCGAGAGTAAAAACCTGGCGCGGCCGTAGTCACAGACACCGAGGAAGAATGGGCAGTCCTATCCGCGGACATATCCGCGCTTGGTGTGGCTGCAGGTGTGCTTTCCGTTATGGGAGCCATAGGAGCGGCAACAGTGGTTGTCGTCGTCAGAGTGCTTTCCGGAACATTCTGAGAATCAGCGGGAACTGAAGCACTGGCCAGTGCAGGCGCAGGTGAAACAGCCGGAGCATAATCGGCGACCGCGCTATTAGTGCGCATCTCGCCATCCTCTTCTTTCGCCAACATTTCATTGTGTTTTTGCTGCATTTGTAGGCTTCCTCGGGCCGTCTTGAGTCCATTGGTAATCGGCCCCAACGCCACTCCGGCCAAAAGCATCAATATTCCACAAACGACTGCATACTCCGCCAAGCGTCTGCCCCGGAAAAATCCGCTCAATCCCCTCCACAACACCACCAGGCTCTCCCAGGCAGTCTCGCGATGCCGCTCCTCGCTCTGAATCTTCCTTCGCACTCCGGAAACCATCCGTTGTTCAAAGGCCGGATCGAGTTGCGCTTCGGCGTGAGTTTTTTCGAGTAGATCGTGCATAAGCTGGCTCTCCTGGTAGGCCGCGCGGGCGGCGGGATCGGTTTCAAGGCGCAATTCAAAATCGGCGCGCTCCTGCGGGGTCAGTTCGTCGTGCAAAGCGGCGGCGATCAGATCGTCGAGCGGATCGTGAGGTGTGGTCGGTTTCATGGGCGGTACCTTTCCATTGCCGGCATGCGGCGCAGCGTGCCGAGCGCGCGGCCGAGGATGCCTCGCAGTGCGCCGTTGCTCAGCCCCATCGCGCTTTCGATCGCCCGGTAATCGAGGCCTTCCAGGTAACGCAAGGTCAGCGCGGTGCGATGTTCTTCCGGCAAGCTGGCCAGCGCGCGGCGCAACTGGGCCTGCGCTTCCCCCTGCTCTAACGCGGAGCCGGGCGTCGCGGCGTTATGATCCGGCAGCGTCTCAAACGTCTCCTCCGGCGCCTGGGGCCGGCGACGGCGCAGGCGGTCCTTCGCGGCATTGCGCGCGACGGTCAGGAGCCAGGCCGGAAACTTCTCCGGGTCGCGCATCCGGCCCTGAGACTGATGCACCTTGAGGAAAGTCTCCTGCACGATGTCCTCGGCCTCGGCGACATCCTGCACGATCGCGTAAGCCACAATATAGACGCGGCGGCTATGGGCGCGGATGACACTTTCGAACGCCTCCTCATCCCCGGCCAGCGCCGCGGTGATGGTGATCCGTTCGGCCGAGTCCATCACGGCGCGAGGGTTGGCTTTCTCGTTGGGGGGCAAGGTCACCATCTAAAGCCTAGACGCGCGAGTTGGCAAAACCGCGCGAAAAAGTTTTTCCGCTCGTTCGCCCTTAGTAAGAGCTTGCTGAAAAGTCAGTCATCCTGAGCTTGTCGAAGGATCAGCTTCCCTTGACCTCGACCCGCAAAGCAGCTCTCTCGCTAAATTTTTACCGAGACAGAACTGATCCTTCGACAAGCTCAGGATGACCGAAATTTTGAAATGAGCCTTTTTCAGCAAGCTCCTGGTAGAGCTTCCTGTTAGTCTTGTTAATCCCGTCCAAATTTCTACGATTTTCAAGTGCTCGTCGAAATCCAAGTTCCCTGTCCCCATTGCGGGGAGATCTTCACCTCCACCGCCGACACCTCCCAGGGCGATTACTCGACCATCGAGGATTGCCAGGTCTGTTGCGCGCCGATGACCATCGAAGTGATCTGCGAGCCGGGCCGGGTCGATGAAGTCCGCGTCAACCCCGCCTAGCATGTCTGCGCTTCCTTTTCTCCTGATCGATGCGGGCAACTCGCGGTTCAAATGGGCCGTCTCCACGGGATCGCGCTCTAAAATCACGGCGGTGCGGGAGATGGCCACCAGCCAGGTTGACCGTGCGCAGATCGAAGCCCTCGCGCGCCACTTTCCCCGGCATCGCGCCGTGCTCTCCTGCGTCGTGCCGAAGCTGTTGCCTGGATTCAAACGCGCCTTCGCCGGAAGGATTCATATCGTCAACGGCACGTCGCCCGCGTTGCAGCTTTCCTTCCGCTATCCCAAACCGGCCGAACTTGGCGCGGATCGACTCGCCGCCGCCGTGGCCGCGCACGCCGAGGGCATCTGGCCCGTGATCATTGTGAGTTGCGGCACCGCCTCCGCCTTCACCGTGCTGAATGCCGCAGGCCAGCTTTGTGGCGGCGTCATCGCGCCCGGCCTGCATACCCAGCTCGCCGCGCTGCTTGGCGCGACCGCGCAGCTTCCGGCCACACCTCTGCGTGCGCCTCGGCGTTTGCCCGCGCAATCAACGCAGGAGGCCATCCGCGCCGGAGTGCTGCTCAGTTTTCAAGGCGGTGTCCGCGAGATCACGACGCGCCTCGCTGACAACCTCGCAGGTGAGGAGAATCCCCGGATCCTACTCACCGGCGGCGACGCGCGTTATCTCCTCCCCGTGTTTGGCCCGGAAGCCGAGGTCAGACCTTTACTCGTCATGGAGGGTCTGCGCATCATGGGCACACGCGTTTTCGCGTCCTCTTTATGACTTCTCCTTCCGACAACCGCATCGACAGCAAGTTCCGCGACTTGCGCGAGCGCGGCCAAAAAGCCTTCGTCGCCTACATCACGGCGGGCGATCCCTCTCCGGCCCGCACGCCGGAACTCGTCTGGGCCCTGGAACGCGCCGGAGCCGATATCGTGGAGCTCGGCGTGCCGTTTTCCGATCCCCTCGCCGACGGCGTGGTGAATCAACTCGCCGCCCAGCGCGCGCTCGAGGCCGGCACGCGGCCCAGCGTGGTTCTCGATATTCTCCGGGCAATCCGCGTCCAATCGCAGATTCCCATCGTTCTCTATACTTACTTCAACCTGATTTATGCCTATGGCATCGAGCGCTTTTGTCTGCATGCCTACGAAGCCGGGGCCGACGGCGTGCTCGTGCTCGATCTGCCGCCCGAGGAATCGCAGGGCGAAACGGGCGTCGGTTCGCGTCTGGGCGATGGCAGCTTGCGCCGGATCTCGCTGGTGGCGCCGACGACTCCGCCGGAGCGTCTGCCCAAAATCCTCGAGAAAGCGACTGGCTTTGTTTATTACGTCTCCCGGGAAGGCGTGACTGGCATGCAGGAACATGTGGCTACGAGTATCAGCGGTCGGATCGATCTTTTGCGCAAGCAAACCAGCCTGCCCATCTGTGTCGGGTTCGGCATCTCCACGCCGGAACAGGCGCGAACGGTTGCGCATCAGGCCGACGGCGCGGTGGTCGGCAGCGTGCTGGTCAATCGCATTGCCGAGTGGGGAAAGGACGCGGACCTGCCGCGCAAGCTGGAGGAGTTCGCCCGTCCCCTCGCCGAAGCCATCCACTCCTAGAAGTTGCTCTCGCACTTCTCGATTTGTTTCCGGCATAAAACTGGCTAGAATAGTCAGTATGGTCTTCGGTCGAGCCGTTGCTCTGGCATGGATGTTGGTGGGGGCTCTTTTCTCCCCGCTCGGCGCGACGCCGTCCCTGCCTTCGGAGAACACGGCCCAGCATGCGCTTTCCTACAGCGAATCGGGCGCGGACAAATATAAGAGAGGCGACCTGGACGGAGCCATTTCGGATTACGACCAGGCCATCCTGCTTAATCCCAAACTGGCTCGCGCCTATTACAACCGCGCGCTGGCCAAATACGACCAGGGCAGTCTCGATGAAGCCATTGCCGATTACAGCCAGGCCATCGCGCTCAACCCGACTTACGAGGATGCCTACATTAATCGCGGCCTGGCGCGGGACGACAACAACGATCTCGACGGAGCGATTGCCGACGACAACAAGGCGCTCGAACTTGAGCCCCAGGATGCCGACGCCTTCAATAATCGCGGCTGGGTCGAGTACCGCAAGGGCAACCTGGACGCCGCCCTTCGCGATTACAATGCGGCGATCCGGCTCGATCCCCGTCTCCCCCAGCCCTACAACGACCGGGGCGTAGCCGAACGCGAAAAGGGCGATTGGGCCCACGCCATCGCCGACTATAATCGGGCGCTTCAACTCGATCCGAGGGATGTGCAGGCCTACTACAATCGCGCCCTCGCGCGCGACGACCAGGGCGACCACGAGGGCGCTCTGGCCGATTGCGGTCAGGCCATCCAGATCGATCCGAAGTATCTCAATGCCTACGTGACCCGCGCCGATCTCCGGACGGACAAGAGCGATTGGAATGGCGCCTTGGCCGACTACAACCAAGCCCTCGAACTGGATGGGAAGAATGCCGATGTCTACAACGCGCGCGGCCTGATCTGGTATCACAAAAGCGATGCGCCTCATGCTCTGGCCGATTTCAACCGCGCGCTCGAACTCGATCCCCGCAAGGCCACCGCTTATAATAACCGGGGCAATTTAAAGAAGGATCTCGGCCTCCTTCCCGATGCGCTTGCCGATTTTGAACTCGCGCTGGAGATCGACCCGAAGCTGGCCAACGCCTACAACGACCGGGGAATCGTCCGGCAGCTTCAGGGCGACCTGACCGGCGCGGCGGCGGACTACACCCAGGCGATTCAACTCGATGCCCACCATGCCGAGGCTTACAGCAATCGCGGTTCGGTGCGGGAGGCGCAAAATGATAGGGCGGGAGCGATCCAGGATTGCAACAAGGCGATCTCCTGCGATGGCAATTTCGCCCAGGCGTACAACAATCGAGGCGTCGCCGAATATCACTTGCGCCGGCTCTCGTCCGCCTTGAACGATTACGATCGGGCGGTGCAGATCGATCCGAACGACGAGCAGGCCTATAATAATCGCGGTCTGGCTGAACAGGCGGGCGGTGATTTCCAGGCCGCCATGATAGATTTCGACATGGCGATTCGAATCGATCCCTCCTTTGTCCAGGCGCAGCATAACCGCACTTGGGCTGAGATTCATCACGGGCGCTGGTGGCGCGCGTTGATGGATTTATTCCAATAGACCCTACGATTGAAAATATCGGTAAGTGCGCGACACCCGTGAGCCGACGTTGGTCAGGATTTCCCACGGAATGGTTTGCGCCTCTTTGGCCAGTTCGCGCGCCGTGATTTCTTCGTCTTCCTGCCGACCGAGGGCGATCACCTCGTCACCCACCCGGCAATCGGGCACGGAAGTGACGTCGATAATGATCTGGTCCATCGTCACCCGTCCGCGAATCGGGCAGCGCACGCCCCGCACCAACAGGTGCCCGCCCTTGGAGTGCAGCCGAAAGTAGCCGTCGCCGTAACCCATCGCGACCACGGCGTGGCGCTGGGCGGAGCGAAGCCGGTAGGTCGCGCCGTAACTGACCGTTCGTCCCGCGCCAACCTCGTGCAGCAGGGAGACGCGGGTCTTCCAGGTCAGGACGGGTTGAAAGCCCAGTTTTTGATCGGTGGGCTGGGGAGCAATTCCATAAAGCGCGAGACCGGCGCGCACCAACCCTGCGGAAAAGCCGTAGCGACGCGTCACCGCCGAACTATTGGCCGCGTGATGCAGGAGCCCGGGATGCTCCGCAAAAAAGGGCGAGATCAACTTCCACTGCGCCTGGGTCAACTTGGGATCGTCATCGGCGGAGGCGAAATGGGTGTAGAGACCTTTCACGATAAATCCGGGGAGACGTTGCATGCGCGCGAGTTCCTCGCGGGCCTCGGCGTGCCAGGCACCCAGACGGCCCATCCCGGTATCGATCTTGAAATGAACCTCAGCCCGCTTGCGCGTCAGGCGGGCGATGCGATCGAGCTTTTTTGCCTCGGCGAGTGAGGAAAGTGTCAAGGTAAGGCCATGCTCCACGGCGGCGGGCATCTCCTCCGGCAGTGTGGCACTGAGCAAGAGAATCGGTTGGCGAATTCCGGCCTCGCGCAACGAAACTCCCTCCGCGACATTGGCCACGCCGAACCAATCAGCGCCAATCACCGCGAGTTCTTTCGCCGTGGGCACAAGTCCATGGCCGTAGGCGTTGGCCTTGACCACCGCCATGAGCTGCGTGGCCGAGGGGATCAGTCCCCGCAGGATTTTAAAATTGTGGCGCAAGGCCCGGCCATCGACCTCGGCCCAACAACGGCGCGTTAGCATACGTGTATGTTTAAAAAAGACAGTGATCCCGCAAGGGATCAGTTTGATTTCGCCGCCACCGGCTCGCGCAGATAAATCGGCTCGAGCGGTTGCTCCGTTACCCAGCCGGAAAGATTCTCCGGCAACGCCAGGAGATCCCGCGCCCGAGGATAAACCTGCTGGGGAATTCCGGGCAAAGGCTCAGCGCTAACCGCGAGAGTGAACTTGCTCGCGTGTTCCTCAATATCCGTGAACGGGATCAGGTAGGTCGACTTTTCCAGCTCGCCGTTGGCGAAGACCGTGCAGAAAGCCTCGCGCCTCTTGGCATCGGCGAAGACGCCCAGCCGGGTCACGTTTTTGTTCTGCCACGCCACGGAATAGGCGCTGCAAATGCCGACCACCGGTATACCCTGCGCCAAGGCAATTCCCTGGGCCGCCGCGAGGCTCACACGAATCCCGGAAAACGAACCCGGCCCCAAGCCAACGATGATGCGCCGCAGTTTCAGCCGCGGAATTCCCAGCCGGGAAAGCGCGGGGAAAAGCGACGCGGAGTGGCGTTGCGGCGCCCGGAATTCGATGGATTGCACTACGACTTTTTCATTGCCCAGGGCAATGCTGCCGACGGAGGAAGAGGTATCGAAAGCGAGATCAAGCATACAGGGTTCTACTTCTTGTGAATGGTCCGCTCCGTCAGGCTAGCGACATCGATCTGCCAATGCCGGGTATCGGGAGGCAGGAGGGCCCCGACGCTTTCCGGCCATTCGATGACGGTCACACCGTCGCTCGGCAGATAATCTTCCACGCCAATGTGGATCGCGCCCGACTCGTCGGGGATGCGGTAAAGGTCGAGATGGTAGATCGGCAGGCGGCCGCCCCGGTATTCATGAATGAGCGTGAACGTGGGACTGGTGACATCTCCGCGATAGCCGAGCGCGCGCGCCAACCCCTTCACGAGCTGCGTCTTGCCGGAGCCAAGCACGCCGTAAAGCGCGAAGACTTCGCCCCCCTGGAGATCAGCCGCCCAGCTTTCGCCGAAAGCCTGCGCCGCCTCGGCGCTGTTTAAAATGGTCAAACCCATGAGCAATAAGCGGGTCCGCCGGATTCTTCCGGCCTTTCCGCATAACCCCAATACAATGCAAGGGCGTGGCGAATGGCCACACCTTTTTTAAGGTTTCCGCGCGGGCGGCCTTAACCGTGAACAAAAGCTCATAGTCCTCGCCGTCATTCAACGCCGCCTGAAGCGAGACACCGCGGGCTCGCGGAATCGCCGATTCATCCAGTTGAAAACCGACGCCGGAAGCCTCGGCCAGCCGGGGAAGGTCAGCACCAAGGCCGTCACTCAGGTCCATCAACGCGGTTGCGAAGGACTGCCGCGCAAGCCACTGCCCCTCTGCCAGGCGCGGCTCGAACGTCAAATGCCGAGCCGCCTGCGTGCCGCCCAATCGGCCCGTCACGAAAAGAAAGTCCCCTGCCCGCGCCCCGGAACGGAGGACGGGACGATAGCCGCGGCACTCGCCGAGCAGCGCAATATTGAGAAAAAGCTGTTCCGCGCGGGTGGTTTCGCCGCCCACCAAATCCACGCCGTAGGTCTTCGCCGTCTTTTCCATGCCACGATAAATTGCGCGCAACCGTTGCGGCGATTCATCTGCACGCAGGCCCAACGTGATTACCGCCGCGACCGGCATAGCGCCCATGGCTGCGAGATCGCTCAGCGCGCGCGCCAGGGCCTTGCGTCCGATTTTTTCCGGCGCGGCTTGCCGGGTGAAATGAACATTCTCCACCACCGCATCGGTCTTGAAGAGGAGGTAATGATCCTTCCCCTCGCCGCGCAGGACGGCGCAATCGTCGCCCACGCCGGTAAGAACGCGTTTCGACCGGGCCTTCCAGTGGCGGGTCAGGACATGGAGAAGGCCTTTCTCCCCGAGAGCCTGGAGCGAAGAAGCGCGTGCCTTCATCCTCAACTGCCTCCCCGGTCGAGAAGCAGGCTGATGGCCGTGAGAAAATTCCAGCAGGCATGGATGCCCATCGGCAAAAGAATCGAGCCGGTGTTTTCGTAGGCGATTCCAAGCACCACCCCGAGCAGCCAGAGTTGAAGCACCGAGCCGAGATTGGCATGGGCGAAGGCGAAGACTCCGGCGCTCAGGATCAGGGCCAGCCAAGTGTTGGTGTAGTTCTTGAGAAAGGTCAGCAGGAAGCCGCGAAAGAATAGCTCCTCGATCATCGGCGAAATCAGGACCGCCTGCACCAGAAAGCCGATGATCTGTCCGGGACGATTGATCTGGCGGAAGACTTCCACCGATTCCTGTTCGGGATGGGGCAGATGAATGGCGTTCATGGTCCAATCCACCAACTGGCTTAGCGGCAGTTCGACGAAGATCACAGCGCCGCAAACCAGCACGCTCCATTTCACGATTCGACCCAGGGGCAGGCGGTCCAGCCCAAATTGTTCCTTCGCCGTGCGCTGGCTTTCCATCAAAAAGCCGGTGAGTCCGACCACGACCAGAATCATGTAAAGCGGCGATTGCAGGAAGAGCAGCCCCAGAACACACAGCGCAAAAAGCCAGCCGCTGAAATGCGAGATCGAAAATCGTAAAGGCGAGTGCAACCCGTCGATTAATTGGCCTTTTCGCATCTGCCCAGTGGCATAATTCAACACCCGGACGAAGCTAATCAGAACGTAGACCAGGAAGACCGCCTCCATCGCCACCAACATTCCCCACGACTGCGCGAGCGGCGGGACGAGGGCAAAGAGGCTCATGCGATGATGCGAAGGTTACGGAGTCTTCTCGTCCAGCGGCGGAAAAAGAATCACCGGCTGGCCAATGACGTGGTCACGCAGGGAATTGCCAAATTTCGCCTCGCTCAAATTCACCGGCCCGGCGGGCAACTGGAACTGGGCGCGAATTTTCTCCGCCGTAAAGGGCAACGCGGCCTGGATCAAAACGGAGAGCCGCCGGATCGTTTCGGCCAGGTGGGCCAGCACGACGTCGAGACGTTTGGCCTGTGCCGGATCCTTCGCCAGTTTGAAGGGCGCAGTCTCTTCCACATATTGATTGGCGCGCTGCACGAGTTCCCACACCGCCTGCAGGGCGAGGTGCGGCGCGAACTGATCCACGGCCCGGCGATAGTCTTCAACTACATCGTCCGAACGCAAAACATCGTCCGCCGGGGCGAGATGAAATCCGTCGTAAAGCGGCACGCGGCCCTCGCGATAGCGGCCAATCATCGACAGCGTGCGTTGAACGAGGTTGCCCAGCTTCTTGCCGAGATCGCTCTGGTAGCGTGTTTCAAAGCGCTCATCGGAGAAGTCGGCATCCTGTCCCAGCACCATTTCGCGCAGGACGAAAAAGCGGAGCGCATCGGGGCCGAATTTCTCCACATAGGGTACGGGATCGACCAGCGATTTCGCATTCGACTTGCTGATCTTCGCGCCGCTATTGGTCCAGAATCCATGCACGAGCAGATGCTTCGGCAACGGGAGATCGAGGGCCATCAGCATGATCGGCCAGTAAACGCCGTGCGCGGGAATGAGAATGTCCTTCCCGATGATCTGCAGGTCGGGCGGCCAGCGGAGTACGCCATCGACAGTGGCGAACGAGTAGTAATTCACCAGCGCGTCGAACCAGACGTAAGTGACATAGTTCTCGTCAAACGGCAGCGGGATGCCCCAGGTCAGGCGGCTCTTGGGCCGGGAGATGCAGAGATCGTCGAGCGGCTTTTCCAGGGCGCCGAGCAACTCGTTGCGCCGGAATCCAGGCACGATGAACTCGGGGTGGTCGGCCAAATGCTGGAGCAGGCGCGCACGATAAGGCTCGAGCCGGAAATAGTAATTCGGCTCCTTCGTCTCGATCACTTCGCCAAAAATCTCCGGCCACTGGCCATCGACCTTGTCCTTTTCCGTGACGAACTGTTCCTGCCGGACGCTGTAAAAACCCTCGTGCTCCTGAAAGAAAATCTCGCCCTTGTCGTGCAGCTTTTGCAGCCATTCGCGAACAACGACCTTGTGTCCCGCATTGGTCGTGCGGACGAACTTTGAGGACGAGACGCCGAGGCTTTTATGCAGGCTTGCGAAACGCGCGCTCATCTCGTCGCAAAAGGCCTGCGGCTCGATCCCCTCGCGCTGGGCGGATTGCTGCACCTTCTGCCCGTGCTCATCGACCCCGGTCAGGAAAAGAACATTCGCTTCGAGACTGCGTTGATGGCGGGCGAAAAAATCAGCCAGCACTTTTTCATAAGCATGCCCGAGATGGGGCGAGCTGTTGACGTAATCGATCGCAGTAGTGAGAGAATAGGAACCGGCCATAATGGCACCTTACGTTAGGGAACCGTCGCAGGGCGAGTGCTTACTCGCGCCCGCGCCACTTGGCCGCTTCCACGATCAGGCAGATGCCCGCATTGATCAGGATCAACGCGACCGCGCCGTCCCAGAACCAGGCGTTGAACGCGCCGGCTTCCAGTGTGCGATGCACAATCGAATCACCCAAGAATGCCAGGCCCGCGCCATTCAATAACGTGCCCACAAAGGCGAGGAGAAACCATTTCATAAGATTACTTATCGCGCGACTTGGCGCCATTTTCCACTGCGATCAGCTCCGGCGTTTCGAGCGAGTCTTTCAGCGTCTTGAGAAAGCGCTTCATCGCCGGCGACAGAACCCGGCCCGCCTTATAGATAATGCCCAGCGGCCGGTAGTAGGGCTGCCCGTGAAATTCCACGGCGGCCAGCGTGCCATTGCGCACTTCCTGCTCCACCGTCGCGCGGGGCACGATGGAAACGCCCGCACCGATTTCCACCGCGCGTTTCACCGTTTCGATATTGTCGAATTCCATGACCGGATTCACTTCGAGGCCTGCCTCGCGAAAGATTTTATCGACCGCCTTGCGGGTCGGGATATCGGGCTCGAATCCGATGAACTTTTCCTTCTTCAGCTTCTCCACCTGCAGTTCCTCGTGCTTGGCCAATTCGTGGGTCGGAACGCAGATGAGTACCAGCCGATCCTTGCGAAACGGCTCGACCTTCAACGTCTTTTTCTGGACGGGAAAAGCGACCAGTCCGAGATCACTCGTGCCCTCGGTCACTTCGTCGTAAACTTGGTTGGAGCGCCGATATTCCACGTGCACATTGACGCTGGGAAATTCCTGCAGGAATTTCTTGAGATAGGGAGGCAGTTCATGCAGGCCGATGCTGTAAACCGTGCTCAACCGAATCGTGCCGGAAACGACGTTGCGCATCTCGGAAAGCTGGTGCTGAAGCGAATCGAATTGAAACACGATTTGCTTGCTTGCCTCATACAACATCTGCCCTTCGCGGGTGAGCCCAAAGCGCTTGTTGCTGCGCTCGATCAAGGGCACGCGAAAACGCTCCTCCATCGCGCGAATCTGCTGGCTCACGGCCGATTGCGTGATGAAATTAAGCGATGCCGCTTTGCTAAAACTGCGGGATTCGACCAAGTCCCGAAATACCTTGAAGGATTCAACCTGCATGGGCGCATTATAAGCATAACTAATGTTACGTCAATGAAAGGATTGCGGAATGTGACAGGAAAGCCTTTTCAGGATAAGCTCGGCTGATGGATAACGATTTTGTCAGCAGGCTGGAGGCCGTTCAGGAGGCGATTTCCCTCGCCGCAAAAAGGGCGGGACGGGATCCCGCCGAGGTGGAACTTCTGGCCGTGAGCAAGACCCATCCCGCGGACGCCGTGCGCGAGGCGATCCGGGCCGGAGTCACCCATTTTGGCGAAAACAAGGTACAGGAGGCCCGTGGAAAAATCGAGGAAGTGGGCCGCGGCGTGTGGCACCTGATCGGCCATTTGCAGACGAATAAAGCCAAGGACGCGGTGCGTCTTTTCGATTCCATCGACTCGGTCGATCGGCTGGAATTGGTGGAGGAATTGAACCATCGCGCCGACGCCATGGGCAAAACCCAGAATGTCCTTTTGCAGGTGAACATTGCGCGGGAAAGCACCAAATTCGGCTGCACACCCGAGACGGCGCGCGAGCTGGCCAAATCGATCAACGCCCGTCCGCGCCTCTGCCTGCGTGGCCTGATGGCAATTGCGCCCTACACACCCGAGCCGGAAAAATCGCGGCCTCACTTCGCCGCATTGCGGGAATTGCGCGATCGTCTTCAAATCGAGACCGACTTGCAACTGCCGGTGCTCTCCATGGGCATGAGCGGCGATTTCGCCGTTGCCATCGAGGAAGGAAGCACGTGCGTTCGCATCGGAACGGCCCTCTTCGGCGAGAGGCTCAAGGGCAAACAGCGCCGGCCCGAAGACCCCTCATTTACCGAATCCACCTAACTTTGGATTCGCCCCTTTGTCCCCAGGGATGACATCGCTCTCTATTTATACTATCTAACAGGACTTCTTATGGCCGTTTTCTCCCGCTCTTTTTCCGCCTGCCTCTTTTGCACTCTTCTGATTGTCCCGGCTGTGGCCCAACCCAAGGCTCTTCCCGCTGCGGCGGAACCGCCCTTGGCCGTCCCGGCGGTTTTGTTTGCGGTGACCTTCCAGATCAAGGCGGAGGACGAAAATTGCAAGCTGGTCGTGACTTCGACTCCCGCCTTGTTACGCGTGGACGACGCGACCGACGGTTACAGCATCGTCTATAATTCGGCGACTGAGCATTACAGCGGCCTGGAGCACCGGAATTACACCTACTGGGAATTTTCCTGGCCCGAGGTCAAAGCCGCCGTGCAGGGCACAAAACGATACGAGACGCGCCTCAAGGATCTCGGCATTGAGGGTCTTAACGCGGACCTGCCTCCATCCGACGCTCCCAATCCGGCGATCACGGGCACGAACTCGACCAGCGCTTCTCCGCCCGACGCTTCTTCTGT
>JAMFSY010000104.1 GCA_026225555.1 Methylacidiphilales bacterium | reverse complement strand
GGCAATTCCCCCGCGATGCAGCAGGTCTATAAATTGATCGGGCAGGTCGCGCCGACCAACGCGACGATTTTGATCACCGGCGAAAGCGGCACGGGTAAGGAACTCGTGGCGCGGGCGATCTACCAGAACGGCTCGCGGGTGAATCAGCCGTTCATCGCCATCAATTGCGCCGCGATTCCGGAGAACCTGCTGGAGAGCGAGCTTTTCGGCCACGAGAAGGGCGCGTTCACCGGCGCGCTCGCCCAGCGCATCGGCAAGTTCGAGCAGTGCGACGGCGGGACCCTTTTCCTCGATGAAATCGGCGACATGCCGATGACGACGCAAACGAAGATCCTGCGCGTGTTGCAGGAGGGCGAGATCTCGCGCGTCGGCAACAATCAATCGATCAAGACGGATGTGCGGATCATCGCCGCAACCAACAAGGACTTGTGGCAGGCGGTGCAACAGAAGCAATTCCGCGAGGATCTTTTTTACCGGCTGAATGTGGTGCGGGTGAACCTGCCGCCGCTGCGCGAGCGAGCGACCGATTTGCCGCTGCTGGTCGCTTATTTCATCAACAAATTCCGGCTGAAGCAGCCGACCGGGCCGAGCCAGATTGCCGACGAGGCGATTGCCGCGATCCAGCGCCATTCCTGGCCGGGTAATGTGCGCGAGCTGGAAAATTGCGTGCAGCGCGCCATGGTGCTTGCCTCCGGTAACACGATCACGCTGGCCAATCTGCCGGAGGAAATTTCCCGTGGCCTGCGCACGAATAATTCCGGCGAGGTGACATCCGCGAATGCCCCGGCACCCGCGCTGGCCGGCACGCCGATCAATGCCCCGGAAGTTCGCTCCGTCGTGGCAGCCACCGGCGCCGAGCCGGGCAAGGGCGAGCTTTCTCACGCGATCGAGACGCTTTTCGATTTCGCGCGCCGCGACAAGGGTTTCAAGTTGCTGCCCGCAGCCGAGCGGGAACTGATTGTGCGCGCCTTGGCGGAAACGGCGGGCAACCAGGTCCAGGCCGCAAAGCTTCTCGGCATCACCCGCGCGACGTTGCGCAAGCGGGTGGATAAATTTGGCATCCAGAAGCGGATGGCCATCGATTAAATCTGCAACGGGTTGGTCGCCCCGCCAAGCGAGGCCCTCGACCCAGACGCACTTTTAAGCATGACCGCCGCGCTGCCTCCTGAAATCACCGCCCTGCTCACTCCGGGCGAAAAAGTTCTCTGGCAGGGGCAGCCCCGGCCTTATGTTTTCATGCTGCGCGGGCTGCCGAACATCGCGTATGGCGTGACCTGGTCGGTGCTCGGCGCATTCTGGTATCACGGCTCCGGCGGCCTGGGGCAGTACTCCGCTTTTCAGGGTTGGTGGAAGCTGACGCCGCTTTTCAGCCTGCCGTTCATTCTCGCGGGCTTCAGCTTTTTTCTCTACCCGATCCGGCTCGGAGCGCGCGCGCGGCGGACGTGGTATCTCGTGACGAACCAGCGCATTTTCAGCGTGGAATTCCAACCCAAAGGCCAACCGCCGCTGATCCATTTTTTTAACGCGGAGAGCGTGGCCGCCCTGCACATCGTAAAGCGGTTCGACCATCTGGAGGATGTGATTTTATCGCGGCGAACGCTCGAGAATCCGCACCTGAAGCCGAAGCTGACCGATGGCTTTCTGGGCGTGGAAAAAGGCGAGCAAGCGGCGGAAGCGATTCGGACGATTTCCCTATCTTAAGGTAGGGATGGCAGTCCCTGCCGTCCGACTTAATGGTAGCCACCGCACGCCGTGCGGTGGTGCCTTTTTGGGGTAAGTCGAAGCGTGGCGTGAGAGCTTTTCTTCTCTCCTCCACCGCACGGCGTGCGGCGGCTACCCTTTACACCCCGCGCTGGTTCGGTTCCCAGATCAGTTTGTGCATCTGCAACTGCATCCGCACGTGCGGCAAGGCATCGGCCATCACGCGCGTGGCGAGTTCGAGCGGCGTGAATTTGCCGAAGACGGGTGAGAAGAGAATCGCATTCACGCGATCGGTCCAGCCGGGCACGCCGGCGAGCACCTGCTCTTTCGCCCAGGCGTAATCGCGTTCCGAGCCGATGACAAATTTCACTTCGTCGCGCGGGCCGAGTAGTTCGAGATTGGCCATGAGATTGCGCCCGCTCTCGCCGCTGTCCGGGGTCTTCAGGTCCATGATCCGGTGGACGCGCGGATCGATCGGCGCGATGTCGTGCGCGCCGCTGGTCTCGATCAGCACGGTGTAACCGAGATCGCACAGGCGCGACATGAGAAGATGGACGCGCTTCTGCAAAAGCGGTTCGCCGCCCGTGACCTCGACCAGTCGGCACGGGTAGGTCGCGACTTCCTCGACAATGGAATCGATGCTGCGCTTTTTGCCCTCGTAAAAGGCGTATTCGGTATCGCAGTAGGTGCAGCGCAGGTCGCAGCCGGTCAGCCGCACGAAAATGCAGGGCTGGCCCGCGAAGGTGCTCTCGCCCTGGATGCTGTAGAAAATCTCGTTGAGGGTCAGGCCATCGGCGACCGCTTTTGATGGCGGAGTGGCGGCGATGGAAGTGCTCATCCGGAAAGCATAGCGCGGGATGGCCCAAATGCCGCGCAAAAAAGACCTGCGGTCGATAGGACCTGCGGTCAGCAGTAGTTGCGGCGGTCTACGCCCGCCATCAAAGGTAGCCGCCGCACGCCGTGCGGTGGTGCCTTTTCGAGGCAAGGCGGAACGTGGCGTGAGAGCCTTTCCTCTCTCCTCCACCGCACGGCGTGCGGCGGCTACCGCTAATATCGCAACACGCGCCGTAGGAACTCGCGCGTGATGTCCGATTGCGCGTGATCGAAGACTTGCTCCGGCGGGCCGATCTCGGCGATGCGGCCTTCGGCGAGGAGAGCGACGCGATCCGCGAGGCGACGGGCGAAGCCCATCTCGTGGGTGACGAGGAGCAGGTCGCGGCCCTCCTTTTTGAGTTCCTCGATCAGTTCGAGCACCTCGGCGGTCATCTCGGGATCGAGCGCGCTGGTCGGTTCGTCGAGCAGGACGACCTGCGGCTTGATCGCGATGGCGCGGGCGATGGCGACCCGCTGGCGCTGGCCGCCCGAAAGTTCGGCGGGCTTTTTGTGCGCGTGGTCGAGCAGGCGAAAACGGCGCAGGGTGCCCTCGGCCAATTCGCGCGCCTCGGCGGGCGTGCGGCCATGCACTTTCTCCAGCGGCAACGTGATGTTGCGCAGCGCGGTCAGGTGAGGGAAAAGGTTGAAGGCCTGGAAGACGGTGCCAATGGAGCGGCGATGGCGCAGCAACGCCTGGTCGTTGTACTCGATCGTGCGATCGTTCAGTGCGACTTGGCCGCTGGTCGGATATTCAAGGCCCGCGATGATGCGCAGGAGCGTCGACTTGCCGCCGCCCGAGGGCCCGATAAGCGCGAGGCAGTGGACGCCGTCGAGCTCGAGGCTGATATTGTCGAGCACGGTGTGCGTGCCGAATTTTTTCACCACGTCGCGGAGGCTAAGTTTCATACTTGAAGCGGCGCTCCAGCCAGCGCGACCACAGGGCCAGCGGTACGGTGAGAATGAGATAACCGCCCGCGAGCGGGAAGTAGGTTTCGAGATTGCTGTAGGTGATGCTGCTGACCTGCTGTGCGCTTTGCGTGAACTCGGTGATAGCAATGACGGAGAGCAGCGACGAATCCTTGATCAGCGAAACGAGCTGGCCGACGAGCGGCGGCATGACCTGACGCACCGCCTGCGGAATGATGACATAGCGGTAGGTCTGCGTGCGGGTCAGGCCGATGGCGCGGGCCGATTCGATCTGCGTCTTGCCGACGTTCTCGATGCCGGCGCGCATGATTTCGCTGATGTAGGTGCTTTCGAAGAGGGTGAGGATGAGCACGCCGACGATGAAGCGGTACTGATTGCCAATCTGGAAAACGCCGCCGAAGCCGTACCAGATGAGATAGATGAGCACGAGGAGCGGCGTGCAGCGGACGAGCTCGACCAGGACCTTGGCAAAATAACGGAGCGGCAAAAAATAAGAGCGCTGGCAAAGCGCGAGAACGAAGCCGCCGATGACGCTCAGGACCAGCGCCGCGGCGATGACGCCGAGGGTCATGAGCCAGCCCTTGAAGAGCGTTTCGCGATAACCCCAGACGGAGGCCCAGCCCCAATTGTAATTCAGGCTGATGAGGCTGAACCAGATGGCGGCGATGAGGAGCAGCAGCGCGAAGAGCGTGTTCAGCACCTTGGCCGCGTCCGGCGGGGACGATTCGCCCCGCGCGCCGCCGGGGGCAAGAATCAAATCGCGCCACGTTTCGATCACGGGTGAGAAATTAGAGGGCTTGGGGCGCGCGGTCACGTTTTGGTTTTGGGCCTATCCTTTGGGCCATCCCTGAAAAATTCCTCGACGCCACCCCCATTTTGCTAATCTCCCCGGATGTTCGGATTTTTGCGCACGATTGGAAACTGGATCAAGCGGAAGCTCGCGCCCGCACCTGCCGCGGCGAAGGTCCCGGCGGTTGAGCCCACGCGGCCCGAACCCGCGCCGATTGCACCTGCGCCGAAAATCGAGGAGCCGGTGGTGGAAATTGTCGCGCAGCCTTTGCCTGAAATGAAAAAGGCCCGGGTGGAAGAAGTGATTTCGCGCGTGGTTGAGGAGCCAAAGGTCGTGGAACCTGCGGTCGTTCCGCCGGTCGAAGAAAAGCCCGTGCCAGCCGAGATCGTTCGTGCGGAGGAACCCAAGAAGGAAGTCGTTCCAGTTGAAGTTGCGGCGAAAATTGAAGAGCCCAAGGCCGCAGAGCCTGCGGTCGTTTCACCGGTCGAAGAAAAGCCCGTGCCAGCCGAGATCGTTCGTGCGGAGGAGCCCAAGAAGGAAGTCGCTCCGGTTGAAGTTGCGGCCAAAATCGAGGAGCCGGTTTCCGTTCCCGAGCCCCTGGTTGTGGAGCCCGACGCCGAGCCGTTGCGCCAGGTTGAGTTGCCTCCCGTCGAAAAACCGACCCCGCCCGTGGTGGAAGCCCCGCAGCTTATTCTGGCTCCGGTAATCGCTCTTCCCATGGAAGAAAAATGGACCGCGTCTGAAATTCTCCATGCAGCACAGCCACTCGTGCCGGAGGAACCGGCGGCGAAAGAAGTCGCCGCTCCCGATGCCTTGTTGCCAAAGCCGCAAGAACCGGTCGCCGAACCGGAGCCCGTGGCGGCTTCGACGCCAGAGCCTGCTTCGCCGGTTGTTGAGAAAGCGCCGGCCATTTCCATCACGCCCTTCCCCGCCCGCTTTCGTCCGTCGCGAGCGGCCGCGCTCGCGGCCCTGGCTCCCGAACCGGTCGAGGAACCTGAACCGGCTAAGAACATTGTGCTGATGCCGCCCCTCGCGCCCGCCTTCACCGGGCGGGTGGAATTGACTCCGGCCCTCGACAACCCGGCGCGCCTGCGGCAAATTGAAGGTGTGATTTCCGTTCATGACATTGCCAACCGCGAGTTGCTGGATCTCGTGCCCTATGAACCGGGGAAGCCGGTCGACGACGTGGCGCGCGAACTCGGGCTCGATCCCTCGTCCATCATCAAGCTCGCCTCCAACGAAAACCCGCTCGGCCCCTCCCCGCTCGCGCTCGCCGCGATGCGCGATTCGCTGAGCAGCGTCCACTTTTATCCCGATGGCGGCGGTTTCCATCTGCGCAACGCCATCGCGATCTCGTTCGGCCTGGGCCGTGAGAACGTCGTGCTCGGCAACGGCTCGAACGAGATCATCGAGCTCCTTTTCCACACCTTCACCCGGCCCGGCATCCACGAGATCGTCACGGCCCGGCACGCCTTCGCCGTCTATACGCTGATGGCGCAACTATTCGGCGTGCATGCGATCACGGTGGATGATGTCGATTTCACACCCGACCTGCCCGCGATGCTGGGCGCGATCACGCCCCAGACGCGTCTCGTTTTCCTCGCCAGCCCGAACAACCCGACCGGCACGCGCGTGACGAACGAGGCGCTCGATGCCTTCCTGCACGAGTTGCCGCCGCACGTCATCCTCGTACTGGACGAAGCCTATTACGAGTTCCTCGACAATCCGCCGGACACGGTCGGCTATGTGCGCAAGGGTTTGCAGGTCGTGCTCATGCGGACCTTCTCGAAGATCCAGGGCCTCGCGGGCCTGCGCATCGGGTATGGGCTCGCCCCGGCGGAAATCGCCAACCTGCTGCAACGCGCGCGCCAGCCGTTCAACGCCAATTCGATCGCCCAGGCGGGCGCGATGGCGGGCCTGGCCGACAAGGACCACCAGCAGAAGACGAAGGCGATCACCGATGAGGGTCGCCGGGTGATCGAAAGCGCCTTTGCGCGGATGGGCCTGAAGTACATCCCCTCCTCGGCGAACTTCGTGCTCGTGCATGTCGGCGACGGCGGCGAGGTGTTCAAGCGGCTGATGAAAAAGGGAATTATCGTGCGCTCGATGGTGAGCTACCACCTGCCCGAATATATCCGCGTCAGCGTCGGCACGCCGGAGCAGAATGCGCGTTTCCTGGCCGAGCTTCCCGGCGCGCTGGAAGGCTTGATCACGATCTCCGAGAATGGCGATGCCCCGGAACGGCCCGTGGTCCATTTCGTTTCTTCGACCGATCCCCACACGGAAACCGCTCCGGAAAATCCGAGCATGCTTTCTGTCGACAGCGAAGGGTCGGACGAGCCCAAGACGCATCCCATTTCTCCGGCCGATCCCGCTCCCGACGTGGCGCCGGAACGGGTGCCGACGCCCGATCCCACGCCGAATCCCGAGCGGGAGCCCGAGGAAACCGATCCTGAACCGGAGCCGGAATCCGAGCCCCTGCCGGAGCCGGCGAACGCTTCGGCGCAGCCATGACCTTCGGCACGGTTGCCATCCTCGGCCCGGGGCTGATCGGCGGCTCGCTTGCTTTGGCATTGGCCGAGCGCGGGCTGGCGGATCGGCTAATGATTTACGCCCGCTCTCCGCGGGTGCTGGATGAGATCCGCGCCGCCGGGGTGCAGGCCGAATTGACCGGCAATCCCAGCGAGGCGGTGCGTGATGCCGACGTGGTCATCCTCTGCGTGCCAATCGAGGCGATGCCGGGGCTGGTACACGAGATCCGCGACGCGCTCAAGCCGAGCGCGCTGGTGACCGATGTCGGCAGCGTGAAGGGCAGCGTCGTGCGCGACCTGGAACCGCTGCTGGACGACCGCGCGCTCTGGATCGGCAGCCATCCCATGGCGGGCAGTGAGCAGACCGGCTTCGCCGCCGCGCATGCCGAGCTTTTCGAGGGCGCTCCCGTCATCATCACGCCGACCGAGCATACGCAGCCCGAAGCGGCCCGGCGCGCGGAACAGTTCTGGCGGGCGCTCGGCGCGCGCATCACGCTGCTCAGCCCGGACGCGCACGATGGTTGCGTGGCGCAGATCAGCCACCTGCCTCACTTGATCGCCGCCGCACTGGTACAGCGCGTGCCCGAGACGTCGATTGAATTGGCCGGAGGCGGCTTTCGCGATACCACGCGCGTGGCTTCCGGCCCGCCGGAACTTTGGACGGAGATCCTTTCCGCCAATGCCCGAGCGGTCGCGCACCATCTCGATCTTCTTATTCGCGATCTGCAGGCGGTGAAGACCGCGCTGGAGGAGCCGGTGAAGGCCGAATCAAAATCGGTATTGCTCGCGACCCTGAAAGCTGCCCACGATGCCCGTTCGAAATTACCCAAGAAACGCCCCAAACGCCCATGAGCCGCGCCCCATCCTCCACGTTGACCGTCCGCCAAGTCCGACATCTGGGAGGTGAAATCACCGTTCCCGGCGACAAGAGCCTCTCGCACCGCGCGGTGCTCTTTGCCGCGCTGGCCGACGGCACGACGGAGATCACCGGCTTCCTTCCCGGCGAGGATTGCATCTGCACGATGCGCGCGTTGCAGGCGATGGGTTGCGTGATCGAGGTCGAATCGAAGACGAAGCTCGTGGTGCACGGCATCAACGGCAAGCTGCTCGCGCCGCTGGAGCCGCTCGATTGCGGCAACTCGGGCACGGCGATGCGCCTGCTCGCAGGCATCCTGGCCGCGCAACCGTTCAAGAGCCGGTTGATCGGCGACGCTTCGCTTTCCGGTCGTCCGATGAAACGCATTGTCGATCCGCTGATCCAGATGGGCGCGAAGATCCACGGCCAGGGCGACAAGCATACCGCGCCGCTGGAGATCGAGGGCGGCGCGCTCAAGGGCATCGAGTACACGCTGCCGGTGGCCAGTGCGCAGTTGAAATCGTGCCTGCTTTTGGCCGGACTTTTCGCACAGGGGACGACCAGCATCACGGAGAAGATTCCCTCGCGCGACCATACTGAGCGGTTGCTGGCCCACTTCCACGCGCCGCCCGTGATCAATCTTGATCCCGACGGCAAGGGCAAGACGGTGCGGGTACGCGGCGGGTCGCGGCTGCATGCGAACGATTTCAACGTGCCGGGCGACTTTTCCTCCGCCGCTTTCTGGATCGCCGCCGCGGCCGCCCTGCCCGGCGCGGACCTGACCATCACGCATCTGGGGATGAACGGCACGCGGACCGGGCTGCTGAGCGTGCTGCTGCGGATGGGCGCGCAAATTTACGAGAGCATTTCCGATTCGGCCTGCGAACCCGCCGGAACTTTGCGCGTGCATGGGCGGCACTTGCGCGGGACGAAGATCAACGGGGCGGAGATCGCCAACGTGATCGACGAGTTGCCGATCATCGCGGTGGTCGCCGCGATTGCGGAGGGCGACACCGAGATTCGCGATGCCCAGGAATTGCGCGTGAAGGAGACCGACCGGATCGCCGCCATGGCGGGCAACCTGCGCCAGTTCGGCGTGACGGTGACGGAGCATGACGACGGCATGACCATCCACGGCGGGGCACGCCTGACCGGGGCGAAGGTGAAGAGCTTCGGCGATCACCGGATCGCGATGGCCTGCGCGGTGCTGGGTCTTTTCTCGAAGGGCGAGACGACGATCGAGGATACGGGGTGTATTGCCACGTCCTACCCGACGTTTCAGGAAGATTTGCACAAGATCGCCTATTTCAAGGATTCGGGGCTGGCGTCGCTGCTGGGTTCGCGCTGACTCCCGCGCTCCTGCGGCGGGCAGCTAGCTCTGCGGAGGACGGTAAAGTAAAGAACCCCGGAGCAAGCTCCGGGGCATTCCGAGGTAGCCGTCG
>JAMFSY010000103.1 GCA_026225555.1 Methylacidiphilales bacterium | reverse complement strand
CGACTTGCGCCTTGCTCAGGCCCATGGTCTCGGGCGCGGCTGCGTCCTCATCCGGCTTGTCTTCGTGCGTGGCGGGCGGGGGCGTCTTCTTGACGTGCTTGGGTTTGACGACGTGCTTTTCCGGCGTCGGCGCGGGGCCGTCGGCCAGAGTCAGGTCGACTTTGACCTTGGGCTTGGGTGGAGTGGGTTTCGGCTTTGGTTTGTCCTCGACCACGCGGGGGGCGTTTTGCTCGTGGATGACCGGCTCGTGATGGACCACGGGCTTGGGCGGCGGTTCCACCGCGGTCGGGGCGGGCGGCGGAGGCGTGACCGGTTCCGGTGGCGTGGGAGGCTTAGGCGCCGCGTGGTGATGCGTGGGTGCGGGCGTGGGTGCGCCGACCTGGGGCGCGGCCTGGAGACCGGGCGACCCCTTGACGGTATCGCCCTGAGGCATGAGGGAGATGAAAGGCTCAGGCGGTGGTGGCGTTGCGCTGGGCCGGTAAAGGGCCATCACGAAAAGAAAGAGCAGGACGTGGAAGAGCGCGACGAAGGTGAACCACTTCCAGAAGTTACCTTTCTGGCGCTTTTCGATTTCCTCTTCAGGCGAGGGGCGAGGCTTCGAGCGCCGCAGGTCGAGCCGGACCTGCTGCTTGGCGGGTTGGCGTCGCGGCTGGCCGGTACCGACAGGAGACTTCATCACGTGTCCGGACTATATCGCCGTGACGAACTCATGGCGAGCGTGGAGGCGGAGGTGTTCGATGCGGTTGCTTGGGACGCTATTTAAGCTGGGTCGGGGGCCTGCCCGGGCGGTTCCGGTAGCGGCACCGTCTTGCGCATTTCCGTGGGTTCATTCTCGAGCCAATTGACCTGGAGGGTCTCGATCAACGTCTGGACGGTCTCCAGGAAAGTCAGCGCGGAATAATTCACGCGCCGCCACAGACTCGGCAGCGGTTGTGGGCTTTTGGCGATCAATTCCCAGAGGCGTCCGGCGAGCGGCGCGCTGGTGGGATCGGTCCACGTCAACGTCTCGGTTCGCTGGCCGAGGCGGCCGGCCATGGCGCGCAGCTTTTCCGGCAGCGCCTGGTACTCATCCCGGCGGGTCACCCCTTCGATCAACACGCTCGAGCTGGGGAGATGGATGAGATGGTCGTCGGTCGAGGAGAGGCTCGGCTCCTCCATCACATGGAAAACAAACGTCCCTTCCGTGGCCGATTGGAGAAAGCCCTGCCAGACGGCTTCGATGCCGGTCAGATGGACAAAACGGGCCTGCTCGATCTTGCCCTGGCGGAAGAAGAAACTGCCGATGAGCTCGTTGCCCAGGTCGTTCAGGTTCAGCTCGCCGCTATGGTGCATCGAAGTGATGGCCTGGAAAATGGTGAGCAGGTCGAACCGCCGCAGGTTGCCGCTGAGGTCGAGCGAGAAGATGTCCTGGTTGGCCTCGCTGGAAGTCTTGTGCAGGCGCAGGGCGAGGTTGCGGCTGAAATAGAATCCGAGCTGCGGGATATTCTGGAGCAGGGAAATAAACTTGTCCTTCTCGAAGCGGAAAACCTTCGACGCTTCGCAGGCCCGCACCGCCGCGAGCCGGGGATGCCCCGTCAGCACGGCGAGATCGCCGAAGAAGGTGCCTCGCCGCATGAAGGCGATGGAGCGGGTCTGCCTGCCATCGGCGCTTTGGGTGAACGCCTCGACCACGCCGGAGGCGACGATGTAAACCGAGTCGGCGGGATCGCCCTCCGCATAGATGATCTGACGCGGCTGGAACTGGATCGCCGTATAGGCCGTCTCCAGCTTGATCCTCGAAATCGCATCGAGCGAATCAATCAGCGCGAAGAAGTCAAGAGCGGGATCAGAGGGCATGAGAGCGGTTCCGGGCAAGGGCGCCCTATCGACAGGCTCAGGATGACCGAATTTTACAGGGAGACCAGCTTGCGTTGATGCTTTTCATAAGAGGCGACCTCGCGCACGCCGATCTCGCGGAGCAGCGCTTCCAGGCGGTCGTAATTCTCGGCCAACTGCACGTGCGAATGCGCGTCGCTGGCGAGCGTGAAGGGGATGCCCAATTCCTGCGCGGCCTTGATCAGGTCGATGTGGGGATACTGCTCGTTGACCGGCTTGCGCCAGCCCGCGGTGCTGATTTCCATGGCAAGACCCTCGCGCTTGATGCGCT
>JAMFSY010000102.1 GCA_026225555.1 Methylacidiphilales bacterium | reverse complement strand
TTTTCCCATAAGCTAAGGAAAAGATTCCTGCTTATGAAATACGGAGCCATCCGGAATATCCAGTGGAGTAAGGGCATGAAGCTTGCTCACAACTTAGGGGGATAAATTTTTTATGGCTTCTGAACTCACCCCCGTGCCGGACGATCTCGATTTTGGCGTTACTGTTCGCGGACTCGTGATGAGCCAGCAGGTTTTCGGACGTTACAGTCTCAAACATGTGCTCGGGCGGGGCGGCATGGGCGTTGTCTGGCTGGCTCACGATGAGCGCCTGGACCGCGAGGTGGCGCTGAAATTCCTACCCGATGCGGTCAATTTCGATCCCTCGGCACTGGACGACCTGAAACGTGAGACCCGTCGCTGTCTGGATCTCACGCATCCCAACATCATCCGCATTTATGATTTCGCGAAGGACCCGCAAGCGGCCGCGATCTCGATGGAATATATCGACGGCAAGACCCTCGCCGCCCTGCGCATCGACAAGGAGCAGCGCGTCTTTGAGGTGGATGAAATCAAGGATTGGATGGCGCGGGTCTGCGGCGCCCTTTATTACGCGCACGAGGAGGTCCGGGTGGTGCACCGCGATCTCAAGCCCGCGAATTTAATGATGACCTCGCGCGGGCAGATCAAGATCGCCGACTTCGGCATTGCGCGCAGCGTGAGCGATTCGATGAGCCAGGTGACCATGCGCCGCGGCACAAGCGGGACCCTGGTCTACATGAGCCCGCAACAGATGAACGGCGACATCGCACGCGTGACGGATGACGTCTACGCCCTCGGCGCGACCATCTACGAATTTCTCACCAGCAAGCCGCCTTTCTATAGCGGCGATATTCCCTTCCAGGTCCGGGAGACCACGCCGCGCTCGATGACGGAACGGCGGCAGGAACTCGAAATCGCCGGGCCCGAGATCCCGAAGGAATGGGAGGAAACCGTGGCCGCGTGCCTGGCCAAGGTCCCCGAGCGGCGCCCCGGCAATATGCTCGAGCTGGCCGATCGCCTGGGCCTCTCGACCGGGACGATGCGGTCGAGCACGAGCACGGCGGGAAAAGCGGCGACCGATACTGTCGTCAATAAACCTCCGACCAAGGCATCCAAAGCGCCCGAGCCGCCGAAGATCCCGCGCAAGCCTTTCCCCACCAAACTGGTCCTGCAGGGCGCTGGAGGCATTGTCGGCTTGGGCCTTTTAGGCTGGCTGCTCTGGTCCTTTGTCCTTTGGCCGTTCATCGCCACGCCGGGTGAGCTGATGGTCACCTCGACTCCTCTCGGCGCGACAGTGCACATCTCAGGTCGGACTGATCAGGTGACGCCCGCGGACTTTTCCCCCATCCGCATCGGCCATTACAAGGTCATCATTTCCGAGGAAGGCTTCGATTCGGTTGACCAGACGGTGACCATCACCGAGGGATCGAAGCTCAATCTCGGCACGATTCCGCTCCGACGAGCCTTCGGCAAGATGAACCTGACGACACTGCCCACCCACGCGCATTACTCGCTGATCGGCGCCGAGTTGACCGGAAATTATCAAAAGGAGGGATCGACGCCCGATGTTCTCTCGCTGGTGCCCGCGGGCAGCTATCAACTCACGCTGAGCGCGCCCGGATTTCCCTCCCACACCGACACGATCGAAGTACCCGCGCACGAAATGAAAGTGGAAAAAGCCGATCTCATCCAACTCGGCGTCGCGGCTGATGCCAGCCCCGATCCGGCCAAGGTCTTTCGGGGCGAGGTGGATGC
>JAMFSY010000013.1 GCA_026225555.1 Methylacidiphilales bacterium | reverse complement strand
GCCTCCATGATGAGCGGTCGGTCCTATGCCGATCTTCAGCTCGATTTCGCGCGCGCGTTGCATGTTCCTGAAGACGGATTGAAGCCCGATTATTTTTGCCGTGACGAGGAAATCGCCCAGGCGCGGCGGAAGATCGAAGCGGTTTTTTCCGATTTCAACGGGCAGAAAATCATCGGCATTCATCCGGGTTGCCTGGGGAATACCTGCAATCTGCCTTCGCGAGTGTATGGGGAGTTGGCCTCGATTCTTCTGGCTCGCACCGAGGCGCGCCTCATCATCACCGGCTCCGCCTCGGAGCAGGGCCTGCTCGAGTCCTGGCCGCGCGAGGTGCTCGAATCTCCCCGCGTCTATAGTGGCATGGGCGCGCTGGATCTCCGGTCGCTGGCGGCGCTGATCTCGCAAATGGATTCCTATGTCATCGGCAGCACCGGCCCGCTTCATCTGGCGGCCGCGCTGGGCATTCGCACTCTCTCTCCCTTTTGTCCCCTGCCGCCGATCAGCTTTTCGGTTTGGGGAAATCTCACGGGCTCGGGGACTTGTGTCGAGCCGGTCGCCGCCGGATGCCGTCAATGGCGGGCCTGCCACACGCAACATTGTGATTTTCGGGGCGAGGTCACCGCGCAAAATCTATGGCAGGTTCTCGAGCGGAGAATGTCCGTTTTCCTTTAAGCGCAGACCCCGTATGAAAACATCCCGATCTATCGATCCGCGCGAGTTGAGCGTGGTCGTGCAGGGGCCGGTCATGCCCGAGATCACCCGGCGTTGCCTCGAATCGATTCGCGCCCATTTGCCCGGCGCCGAGGTGATCTTGTCCACTTGGGAAGGCGTGGATGTGACCGGCCTCGATTACGACCATCTGGTTTTGAATCAGGATCCGGGTCCCATCGAAACCAAGGCGCTGAAGGCCGCCAATCTCAATCGACTTCTCTGGTCCACCCAACAGGGGCTGCGGAAAGTGGAGCGTCCCTATTGCCTGAAATTCCGGACCGATTTCGTCCTGACCGGTTCCCGATTGCTCGCGACTTTTGGCGCGTTTCCGGATTATCTTCCCGGCTATCGAATTTTTCAGGAACGCGTGGTCATTTCCAGCGTCGTGACGTGGCGCACCAGCCGGACTCCGCTCGGTCAATATCATCCCAGCGACATGTTCGGTCTGGGCCGCACCGAGGATATCCGCCAATGGTGGAGCGCGCCGCTTTACCCTTTCGCGCAACGGGCGGAGTGGGAAAGCGAGCCGGTGCTTTTGCCGGACGAACCCGGCGCGTTGCCGCTGGATGAATTATCGCCTGAGCAATATATCTGGCTGAGCGCGCTCAATCGCTCGCGGAAAATCCGAGTCAGGGAGAATCCCTCGCGTCAGGAGCTCGAGACCGATCTTCTCTGGCTGCTGAATAATTTTACCGTGGTGGAGGCGGCGCGGGTGGATGTCCAATGGATCAAGCCCCGTGAATTGCCCTTTGGCCACGAAGCCGCCCTTTTTGGCATGGCCGAATACCGGTATCTCTATCGCCGGAAAATCGAAGGGCGCCGCTTTCAGTTTCCGCCTCTCTCCATTTTCAGCAAACGGCTGCAACTGCTGATCCAGAAATATAGCCCCGATTTCCTCAAGCCTCTTTGGCATTTCATTAAGCCAAAGCGACTGATCATCGAGTAGCCCCTCGCCGGCGTCGTTGGCAAGGAGAGCCGGAACGAGAGGCGTCGCGCCCGGCTATATCTCTAAAGGTTTCCGTCGGTGATCGCGCCGAGATGCGCCTGACTGACGTGATCGGCATACTTGGCCAGCACGCCGCGGGTGAAGACGGGTTTGCGCAGTTTCAGGGCCTTCCGGCGCTTCGCCAGTTCGCGGCCGGGCACGTCGAGATTCAGGAGCCGCGCCTTGGCGTCGATCGTGATCTGGTCGCCGTTCTTCACCAGTGCGAGCGGGCCGCCGAGATGCGCCTCGGGCGAAATATGTCCCACGACAAAGCCGCGCGTTCCACCGGAGAAACGTCCATCGGTGATCAGCGCCACGTCGTTGCCGAGGCCGCGCCCCATGATCGCCGAGGTGGGCGCGAGCATTTCGCGCATGCCGGGGCCGCCTTTGGGCCCTTCGTAGCGGATCACGATCACGTCGCCCTTCTTGATCTTGTCCGCGAGAATCGCCTGGAGGCTGGCCTCTTCGGAATCGAACACGCGGGCCCTGCCGGTGAAGCGTTCGCCTTCCTTGCCGGAAATTTTCGCCACCCCGCCGAGCGGCGCGAGATTGCCGTACATGATCACAAGATGGCTCGTCGGCTTGATCGGATTATCGAAGCCGTGGATGATGTCCTGGTCCTTCGGATAGGGTTTCACCTCGCGCAGATTTTCCGCCAGGGTGTGGCCGGTCACGGTCAGGCAATCGCCATGGAGCAGTCCCTGATCGAGCAGCATTTTCATCAGCGGCGTCAGGCCGCCGATGCCCGCCAGCGCGGCCATCACGTACTTGCCGCTCGGCTTCAGGTCGGCCAGCACCGGCACCCGTTTTCCGATGCGGGTGAAGTCGTCGATGGAAAGCTTCACCTTCGCGGCGTGCGCGATGGCGAGCAGATGCAGCACCGCGTTGGTTGAGCCGCCGAGGGCGATGACCACGGTGATCGCGTTTTCAAAAGCCTTGCGCGTGAGGATGTCGCTCGGGCGGATGCCGAGTTCCAGCAGGCGGTGTACCGCCGCGCCCGCGCGCATCGCATCGTCCTTCTTCGCGGAGGAGATCGCCGTCTGCGCGGAGCTGTTGGGCAGGCTCATGCCCAGCGCTTCGATCGCGCAGGCCATGGTGTTGGCCGTGTACATGCCGCCGCAGGAACCGGGTCCCGGGATGGCACATTTCTCCAGTCCTTCGAGATCGGCGTCGCTCATTTTGCCGGAGGCATGCGCGCCCACGGCTTCGAAGACCGACACGATATCGACGTCCCGCTTTTGGAAACAGCCGGGCAGAATGGTGCCGCCATACACGAACACCGCCGGGCGATTGATCCGCGCGATGGCCATGAGACACCCGGGCATGTTCTTGTCGCAGCCGCCGAGCGCGACGACGCCGTCGAGCATTTCGCAGCCCATCACCGTTTCGATGGAATCGGCGATCACTTCGCGCGACACGAGCGAGTATTTCATCCCCTGGGTGCCCATGGAGATGCCGTCGGAAATGGTGATGGTATTAAAGATGAGCGCCTTGCTGCCCGCTTTGGCGACGCCTTCCGCCGAGGCGAGGGCGAGCTGGTCGATGTGGATGTTGCAGGGCGTCACCTGGCTCCAGGTGGAGGCGATGCCGATCTGCGACTTTTGGAAGTCGCCCCGCTCGAAGCCGATCGCATGAAGCATGGCGCGGCTCTGGGCTCGTTCCGGCGCATCGACCAGCGGTCCCGACCAGTGACGATGGAGCGAGCGGCGGGACTTGGCGGGTTTCTTGGACGACGATTTCATCCTATAGGACTAGAATAAAATCAGCCTCATCAAAAGGTAAAAGTCTCGGGGCCAGGTTACTCTTTGTGGGGGCGCGGCAAACTCTTCACGAGGGCCAGAATCGACCAAAGCGGCAGCCAGCGATTTCCCGGAGGAAGGTCGGGGCCGAGGGTAAAGGCGCACTTGATCAGCCGGGCGATTTGGTAGAGCCGCACCGGGCGCGACCAATTTAAATACAGAAGCTGGCGAGGCAGATCGAAGACGCCTATGGAACTGGCTCCCGACAGCCCGCAGGTGGTCGAGAGCGAGGCGGCGTGTTTGGCGACGTAGGAAAGCACGTCCGGATGGTAGACCGCCCTCGCCTCGGGATGGGCCTTCAGGAGGCGAATCCAAAACGAAAGATCCACGATGGAATCATCACCAGCGAAAGTAAGTTTCGGCTCCAGAATCGCGGTGCGCCGGAAGAGATAGTTGGCCATGCCGCCGAAAACATTTCCGCGCGTAAAAAGCTCGTCCGCCAGCGTGTCCGCCGACCATTCGGTCAGGGCGTTGCGGATCAGGATGACATCGGGAACGGCCCCATCTCCGGCGCTCACCCGGCTATGCGTCCACAGGTTCAGGTCTTCCCGGTCCCGGACGTAGTCGTGGATGGTGCGGAGGGTGTGCGCCCGGTATTGATCGTCGGCGGGAAGAACCCCCACCCAGGTGCCCCGCGCCTCGGGCAGGAGGCGATTGAGGGTTTCGCACTGGCCGATATTCTGCGGGTTTTCCAGCAGGCGCACTTGGGGATGGTTTCCCGCAAGCCGGGTGACAATCTCCCAGGTTCGATCGGTGCTGCCGTCATTCATGATGATCAATTCCCAGTCCTGGAAGGACTGGGAAAAGACCGACTCCAACATTTGGGCGATGAACGCTTCTCCGTTGTAGACTGGTGTACAAATGGAGAAAAAAGGCGCGCTCATCCGGAGTGGAGAAGGGTGGACCGAAGAAAGGAGACTACGCCCGCCGTCTCATCGCATCGACCGACCAGGGGCCGCCGCCAGCCGCCGCGAAATAGAGGAACACGAAGCAGTAGAGCACCGCGATCTCGCCATGATTGACGATGGGATAAATCCCCATCTTCGCATGAACCATGAAGTAAGCCACGGCCATCTCGCCCGAGAGGATAAAGGCGGTGATTCGGGTAAAGAGCCCCAGGAGGATGAGAAAGCCGCCGACGAGTTCCAGGACGCCTGAAACGCCGGCCATCGTCGTGAAGTTGAACCCGAGGACGTGACCGCCGGGCACGACCGGGAAGCCCAGGACCTTGGTGGTGCCGTGCTCGACAAAGAGAAGCCCGGTGACGATGCGGAGAATGCTGAGAACGCGCGAGCCCCAGAGGCCCGTGGAGGAGGAAATGCTCATGGGATCAAGGATGGCAGATTCTTTGGGCTGACCAACTGATTTTTGCGGGGCGAGGAATTCTTTGGGTAATGGCCTGGTTTAATTTTGTGGAGTTCTTCGTGATAGCTCTCTCCAAGAGGAAAATCGACGATCCTATTCCAAATTAGAGGATTTATATACAACGCCGCCCTAAACCCCTAAATTTTTGAGAATGCGGTCACGGTTCGGATAAGATTTGCGTACTTGCAAGGCATGTACTGCTGCCTTCCCTTTATCACTTCCCATCGCAACGGCAGCCAGAATGTTATTAAAGTTACCCTTAATCGGCTTGCGTATCTTTTGATAACCTATTCTACGGTTATTTCGGAGGTTTGAAGGCGGTGAGAATTGTATTTGCCAAATCGGAGGTTAGGAGAAGATTTTCTTCGATTTTATCCCGTGCACTTTCTGCGGATACGATGGACTGTTTTTTGGCCCTAATGGCTTCTGTGACATCTTTTTGAACTTGCTTAACTAAGTTCGGATCAGGATATGGGATTTGAATTTTCTTAATTTCATCCCACTTGACGCGAGAGCGGTTTGCACCCGAAGAAGACAACAAAATATCCGATAGAATTTCTGGCGAGCGCAAAATAAGCTGGATCGTATCAGGATCAAACTCATCACGTACGGTAAGTATCGTGTACTCATTCGAGACAACAGACCCTTCAAGTTCTGGAGGCACAACTGCAATACTGCCGTAAGTAGCGGCTATATTTGAAATGAGGATGTCACCCGCATAAACGGGATAAAGCTTGTCGTAAGAACCTTCATCGGGAGATATTTCTTCTCCCGCTTCAGCGACTCCATTATAGCGAACTACGGCAACCTGAATTAAATCCGTTTGCGCTTTGGTGATAATTTCATCTTCTTGGTATATCCGTTCATCGAGGATTTCCGATAACGGTAGAACCCTAAATCCTCTTTTGCGCCATTTATCAACTTTTCGGCCAGAAGACATGAGACAATTTTTAACGTCTAACCGATCTTCAATTTTTTTTGGATTAACGCTATATTTAGCATTTTCACCATTTAGAAATTTATTGTACTCGTTAATGACAGTTTCAATTTCAGTATCTGCCGTTTTTCTTGCTTCAGTGTCTCCAGGACGTGCACGCTGTCTTTTGGAATCGTCTATTCCTACAAATTGGCATGGATACATGAAGGCGGGAGGCTGGTCTTGAGTAAGATCGAGATTGCGTTTTTCAAGCAAAAGGTAGGATGTTTTTACGCGGGCATTCGATCTTTGAAATGCGTCCCCCGGCAAGGAAACAATAGCCCGGATTAAAAACCACTCGCGCAACTGATCCCGGAACCATTTATATTTTGGGCCGCCTAAAATACCGTCATCAATTATTGTAATCATGCGACCGCCAACTTTTAGAATGTCGTGGTAACGCTCTATAAAAAGCAACGACGAACGCACGGATGCTTGCGTGGGATAATTTCCCTTGGCAATTTTATATCCGCCTAAAATACGTTTCCCGCCTTCAGTTTCGCGGTCGTATTCTTTTGCAAATGGGGGATTTGTGAGCACCACGTCAAAATTTGGTGTTGAAAATAATTTTCTAAGCTCCACGCGCTCCTTGCTGGTTTCAGGACTGTCATTGTCCATATCCGCAACTTCCTTATCCAGGGCATTTAGGTGGAAAATACGACTTCCGCCATCGCCATGAAGATACATATTAAGTCGGGCTATTCGCGCTAATTTAGGCGCATTGGCAACATCAATCCCGACAATGTTATTATTGGCAATTTTTTTCTTAAATTCCTTTTTTTCCTCGTTGGAAAGATTCGTTTTTACTTCAACCTTAGCCCACATATCCGCAAGAGCGTCGATTAAGAAGCCGCCACTTCCGCAACACGCATCTATTATTTGATCAGTAGGGCGTGAACCGTTGCCGTTTAGCGATCCAACTTTTAACTGTGCCAGCTTAACGCCAAGCTTGACTACGCTTCTGGGAGTGAAAAATTGACCCAGGTCTTTACCGCGCATCGTTGCGTTTAAGAAAGTTTCAAAAAGCCTGCCGTTTAAATCCGCATCTATTCCGAAAAGAAAAATTCCCTCAAGTTTCTTAACAACACCGCGAATAGTTTCTGATTTAAGTCTGATTTCCTCGTCTTTATCAAAAATTCGTTTGCGGATTCCCAGGGCAATTTCCTTCTCCATCGTCGAAATAAAAGAACGGAATTGTGTATCATTTATTGGGTTGCGGACATGTTCTTCATTCCGTTCAATCCAATCGAGACTGAAAGCAACATCTGTGACAGAGATTTCTATAATGTCTTGTGCTAGTATCTCAGGATGTTTATCGCGAATAGCACGGTCGGAAAGTAATTTAAGCGCAATCAACATTACAAAATAAGTGAAGGCGTCGGCTTGGCTAATATCATCCATTTTGTAGATATATTGATGGCACCACGCAAAGGCCGCATTAACTTCCGATAGGGACTTTTTTTGGAGCTTTAATGTCTTTTGTGCCGGATCAGAGTTTTTAAGGATAATTTTATCGCGGGAGAGTAACTCGATAAATTGACCGAATTTTTTATTTCCCTCTACGAAATCACCGAAACTCATTTCCAGATGAGGATCGTTTAAGTAGGGGTCATAAAGCCGCGTTTCCAGCCCGTTGGTTAATAGATGATACCGAACATGGCGCTCTTGAGCTTCCGTGCCATTGAGAATGACGCAGTATTGGCGAGACTGCCAAACATGGTGGTTTAATTGCTCACCAGGTGCTTTCACTTCCACCGTCCATCTGACATTCTTCTTGATTCGTAACCCAAAGTCGGGTCGATAGTGCTCTTGCGGCTTGCCTCTCATCCCCTTAATCGACAATTCAGCAAGACTGTTTTTGGGCACAATCTCAGCATCGGAATAGCCGAGGTCTTCCAATAACCGACGAACAAAAGACTGCTCTACGTCAGCTTCGTTTCTTAAGTCCGATTTTGCACAATACTTGTTTTTCATTCGTTCAACGAGAAAGGGGCTTGGGGAAATACCGACAGATTTAGGGGATGTTGCCTTAATGAGCAACTGAAGCCTAGCCAGAACCTCAGTCATTGTAGTTTAGGTTTGTTAACAAAGCGTCGTTTAGGTTGACGTTGTAAATAAATCCCCAAATTAGGACACTCGCGTTCCTTAGGTGATAGATCGGTTTGAATTGCCCTTGCCTTGTGTGGCCCATTTCAAGAATGGGGGCGCCGCCGAGGATAAAATAAGCTGCGATAACGATGTGAATGAAGAGAAAAAGCAAGCTCCACCAGATACGCATTCAACTAAAATCGATCTCCGAAAAATGAAAGGAAATATCAGAGACCAAGGGCACGGCTCCATACAGCAACCACACGCCCAGACCACCAATGAATAAGAACAACAAGTAATCGTGGATTTCTTTAGCTTTCATGTTGAGGGGGCTGCCTCCGCTATCCTAGCAGGGTAACAGCCTTCTTCAAGTTCCGTCCTGGGAGTGATGTGCAAGCTTTTTGGGGCGAACTTCCTTAACCAGGTTTGACAAATTTAGTGACGAATGATAAAACTCGTCACTTTTCCAGATTTGCCAAAAATGAAAGGTCACCGCTATACGAAGGAAGAGACGCGCGCCCGGATCACGGATCAGGCGGACGCGCTTTTTCGTCAATTCGGTTACAGCAAGACGACCGTGGCCGACATCGCGCGAGAATTGAAAATGTCGACGGCCAACATCTACAAGTTTTTCCCGTCGAAGAGCGCAATCATCCAGGCGGGAGCGGAGCGGAATCTCAGCGAGCTCAACGAGATTATCTTGCGCGTCGTGCGCTCCAAGAAACGCGCGGGAGACCGCCTGCTGGGAATCGTCCTCGCGATCTATCGCCTGCATCAGGACTATTTCAAGCACGAGCGGCAGATCTACCAACTGGTACGCACCGCGACGGAGGAGAACTGGTCCTGCGTCTGCGATTTCAAGAAATTTCTCAACCGGATCCTGGTCGATGTGATTCGCGATGGAATCCGCCAGGGCGAGTTCCGCCGGACGGACGCCGCGGCCACGACGAGCGTCCTGCTTGATTGTTTCACCTGGATCACCAACCCTGTTCTTTTTCCAGATCTGGTCCCGGGCGAAGTTGAAAAACGTGCTCGCGCCCAGGTTCGTCTTCTGGAAAAAGCATTGCAATAAATCCCATGAATTTTCGTTTCCTCATCCTTCCGTTTGTTTTCGCCCTGGCCGGTTGCCATGAAGCGGCTGCTCCTTCAGCGGGCGGGCCTCCCGGTGGCGCCCGGCCTCCTTCGCAGGTCGGCGTGGTCACGCTGGCGACGGAGCGGGTGACGCTCACCACCGATCTGCCGGGGCGGACATCTCCCTTCCGCATCGCCGAAGTGCGCCCGCAGGTGAATGGCGTGATCCAAAAACGGATGTTCGTGGAAGGTGCGGAAGTGCAGGAGGGGCAGCAGCTTTACCAGATCGACGCCGCGCCCTACCAGGCCACTTATGACAGCGCCCAGGCGCAGATGGCGCATGCCCAGGCGGAACTCGCCTCGGCGCAGGCGCTCAGCGACCGTTACAAGGCCCTCGGTTCCACCAATGCGGTGAGCAAGCAGGATTACGATAACGCGGTGGCCGCGCAGTTGCAGGCCAAGGCGGACGTCGCCACGGCCCAGGCCGCCATCGAGACGGCGCAGATCAACCTGACTTATACCCGGGTGCTCTCGCCCATCACGGGCCGCACCGGCCGCTCCGTCACCGAGGGCGGGCTGGTCACGGCCAACCAGACGACCTCGCTCGTGACGGTGCAGCAGCTCAATCCGATCTATGTGGATATCCCGCAATCGACCGCGCTCCTTCTGCGCCTCAAGCGCGAACTGGCCAGCGGCCAGATCAAGAGCACGGGCGACAACCAGGCCGCCGTCACCCTGACACTGGAGGATGGCAGCCAGTATGATCAAACCGGCCAGTTGCAATTCGCCGAGACCACCGTCGATCAGGGCACCGGCTCGGTCATTCTGCGCGCCGTTTTTCCCAATCCCGCCAACCTGCTTTTACCCGGCATGTTCGTCACCGCGCGCCTGGAGGAGGGCATCAGCGAGAATGGCCTGCTCGTGCCGCAGCAAGGCATCACCCATAACCAGATGGGGCAGCCGACGGCGCTGATCGTGACGCAGGACAACAAGGTCGAGTTGCGCGTGATCAAGACCGATCGCGCCATCGGCGACAAATGGCTCGTCACGGACGGGCTGGCCGCAGGCGACCGGGTGATTATCGACGGCGTGCAAAAGGCGGTGCCCGGCGCGACCGTGGTGCCGATCGATATCCCTCCCGCCACGACGCAACCCAAGTAACTTTTCGACGATGTCCAGATTCTTCATCGACCGTCCCATCTTCGCGTGGGTTCTCGCCATTATCCTGATGATGGGGGGCGCCCTCGCGATCAAGAACCTGCCCATCGCGCAGTATCCGCCCATCGCCCCGCCCGCCGTGGCGATCACGGTGACTTATCCCGGCGCCTCGGCCGAGACCGTGCAAAGCACGGTGGTGCAGGTGATCGAACAGCAACTGAGCGGCATCGATAACCTGCTCTATTTCTCGTCCGAGAGCGACAAGGACGGGAGCATGACCATCACGCTCAATTTCCTGCAGGGCACCAACCCTGATATCGCCCAGGTCCAGGTCCAGAACAAGCTGCAGCTGGCCACGCCGCTTCTTCCGCCCGAGGTGCAGCAGCAGGGGCTGCGCGTGGCGAAGTCGACCAAGAACTTCCTCCTCGTTCTCGGCTTTTCTTCCACCGACGGCAGCATGAATGCCCGCGATATCGGCGACTTTATCGCCTCGACGGTGCAGGACCCGATCAGCCGCACGCCCGGCGTCGGCGACTTCCTTCTTTTCGGTTCGCAATACGCGATGCGCATCTGGCTCGACCCGGCGAAGCTGAACAATTACGCGCTGACTCCGGTGGACGTCAGCAACGCCATCGCGGCGCAGAATGTGCAGATTGCTTCGGGGGAACTGGGCGGCCTTCCGGCGCTTAACACCCAGGAGTTGAATGCCACCGTGATCGGGCCGTCGCGTCTGCAGACAGCGGAGGAGTTCGGCGCGATCCTTTTGCGGGTGAATCCCGATGGGTCCCAGGTCCGGCTGCGCGATGTCGCCAAGGTCGAGCTGGGCGGGGAAAGCTATTCGCTGGAAAGCAAGTACAACGGCAATCCCGCCTCGGGCCTGGCGGTGAAGCTGGCCACCGGCGCCAACGCGCTCGACACAGCCGCGGCGGTTCACGCCACGATGGAGAAGCTGAAGCCGTTTTTCCCGCCCGGGCTGCGCGTCGATTATCCCTACGATACGACGCCGTTCATCAAGATCTCCATCGAGGAAGTGGTCAAGACGCTGCTGATCGCCATCTTCCTCGTCTTCCTGGTGATGTATCTCTTCCTGCAGAATCTGCGGGCGACGCTGATCCCGACCATCGCGGTGCCGGTGGTGCTGCTGGGTACATTTGGCGTGCTTTCATTGGCCGGTTATTCGATCAATGTGCTGACGATGTTCGCGATGGTGCTGGCCATCGGTCTGCTCGTCGATGACGCCATCGTCGTGATCGAAAACGTGGAGCGGGTCATGGCCGAAGAAGGCCTCTCGCCACGGGACGCGACCCGCAAATCGATGGATCAGATCACGGGCGCGCTTTGCGGCATTGCGCTCGTGCTGGCGGCGGTGTTCCTGCCGATGGCTTTCTTCACCGGTTCCACGGGCGTGATTTATCGGCAGTTCTCCATCACCATCGTATCGGCGATGGTCCTTTCCGTTCTCACCGCGTTGATCTTCACCCCGGCGCTTTGCGCGACGATTCTCGCGCCAGTGGAGAAGGGCCACACGGAAAAGAAAAGGGGCTTCTTCGGTCTCTTCAATCGCAGCTTCAACTGGGCAAACCGGGGTTACGAGAAGGGTGTGAAACATGTCGTGGGCCGCGGGCTGGTCTATCTCCTGATTTATCTGGTGATCGTGGTGGCGCTGGGCTTTCTCTACCTGCGCGTGCCCACGTCGTTTCTGCCCGATGAGGATCAGGGTATTCTTTTTGTCCAGGTCAACACGCCGGTCGGGGCGACCGTGGGCCGCACCGGCAAGGTGCTCGACCAAATCCGCGAATATTTCGAGACGAAGGAAAAGAACAATGTCGACGGCGTCTTCACCGTCACGGGCTTCAGCTTCGGCGGTCGCGGGCAGAGTTCCGGCCTGGCCTTCATTCATTTGAAGGATTGGTCGGTCCGGCCGGGTGCGCAAAATCGGGTCCAGGCCATCGCGGGCCGTGCCATGGGCTATTTCTCGACGATCAAGGATGCCATGGCTTTCGCCTTCGCGCCGCCTGCGGTGCTGGAGTTGGGCAATGCCACCGGCTTCGACTTTGAGCTTTTGGACCGAGGCAACGTGGGCCACGACCAACTCATGCAGGCCCGCAACCAGCTCCTGGGCATGGCGGCGAAGGATCCGACGTTGATGGCGGTGCGGCCCAACGGGCTGGATGATGAGCCGCAGTATCAGTTCACCTTCGACCGGCAAAAGGCGAGCGCCTTTGGCCTGACGATGGGGGACATCAATAACACGCTCGCCTTTGCCTGGGGCTCGGGCTACGTGAACGATTTCATCGATCGGGGCCGCATCAAGCGGGTCTTCATCCAGGGCGATGCTTCCTCACGCATGTTGCCGCAGGATTTCAATACCTGGTATGTGCGCAACAACCTGCGCCAGATGGTGCCCTTCTCCGCCTTTGCCACCGGCGCCTGGGGTTACGGCTCGCCCAAGCTGGAACGCTATAACGGCGTGCCTTCGGTGGAGATTCTGGGCATGCCTGCCCCGGGCCAAAGCACGGGCGCCGCCATGGCGGCCATGGAGAAGCTGGCCGCGAATCTGCCCAAAGGACTCGATTACGAGTGGACCGCGCTTTCCTACGAGGAACAGCGGGCGGGTTCCCAGGTCGGCTCTCTCTACGCCATTTCGCTGGCGGTCGTGTTTCTCTGCCTCGCGGCGCTTTACGAAAGCTGGTCGATCCCGTTTGCGGTCATGTTGGTAGTGCCGCTCGGCATTTTTGGAGCGATCCTGGCCACGCTTTGGCGGGGATTGAACAACGACGTTTTCTTCCAGGTCGGTCTCCTGACGACCATCGGTCTTTCGGCGAAGAACGCGATTCTGATCGTCGAGTTCGCCAAGGAAAATTACGAGAGCGGCATGCCTTTGGTGGAGGCGACGGTGCGGGCGGCGCATCAACGACTGCGCCCCATCCTGATGACCTCGCTGGCCTTCGTCCTGGGCGTTTTGCCTCTGGCCATTGCGAGCGGAGCCGGTTCAGGCGGGCAGAACGCGATCGGTACCGGGGTGATCGGCGGCATGCTTGCGGCCACTTTCCTCGCCATCTTCTTTGTCCCGCTCTTCTTCGTCGGGATGTTGCGTATCTTCAAGGTGAAGCCCCTGAAACCGGGGCAAATGCCGCCGGCCGAGCGGGCCCAGAAACTGGTTGAGCCGCATCCCTGAGTTTGACCCCCATCAAGCCCGGGTCTGTCCAGCAGATGGACAAAACGGCAACTCCCCTTTAAGCTCAAAGGACTGTCTGGATTCCATCCTTCGGTCTCGATTTGCGAATGAACATCTTGAAAGTGTGGCTTCTGCCTTTGGCTACCATCACGGCTTTCCTCGGCCTCCTGATGGGGGGCATTCCTTACTCCGCTGGCTATGGCTGGAGCAAGATACCTCTGGGTAGCATGATGTGGACGCTTTGGGCGCAGCCTGACTGGCAGCATGCGATGTTCGTCCCGCTGATCTCCCTTTTCCTGGTCTTCGTGCAGCAAAAGAAAATCCGGCAGACCCCGATCCGTGGAAGCAACTGGGCGGCGGGGTGGATCCTGCTGGGAATTTTTATCTACTGTATCGGGCTGAAAGCTGAAACGCAGTACTTCGGTTTTGTGGCCATTCAAATCCTCCTGGCGGGCCTGATTTTATGGTTTTGGGGAACCAAGGTCTTCAGCATGGTCAGCTTCGCCTGGGTCTTTTTGCTCTTCATGTGGCCCATGCCCTTTCTCGACGGCATGATGGCGCTGCCCCTTCGCCTGGTTATGAGTCACTCATCCTCCACACTTTTGAATCTTCTGGGCACTCCCTGCATCCAGAGTGGGACGGCGGTCCTCTCCGCCCCCGATCCCGCGGCAGGACTGAAACTGGGCGGAAAATTCCAGGTCGATATCGCCGACCCATGCAGCGGTTTGCATTCGCTTTTTGCCCTCATGATGGTCTCCACTTTGGCGGGCTATATGAGCGTGAAAAGCATTGCCGCCCGCTGGTTGATCTTTCTCACCTCCATTCCGCTGGCGATCATGGGTAATGTCGTGCGGATTCTTCTGCTCGTCTGGGCGACGGAGCATTTTGGCGCCGACTTCGCCCTGGGAACGGCGGACGATCCGTCCTGGTTTCACCTCGGTTGCGGTTACGCCGTTTATTTGGTCGCCCTTATCCTGCTCATTGGATTGATCACGTTGCTGAATTCGAGGTGGGCCCAGCGTACCCTGGAAAAGTTTCATCACCCGTCCGCACCCGATCATGGTCGTTCCCCGAACCTGACGGCCGCGGCAGTCACGATTCATTCCGTTGACTGAAATGACTCAAACTCCTCTCGCCCCGAGCGAAACGTTTCCGCCACCAAGCAGTGACGCCACCAGTTCGGGCGCAAATCAGGTGCCGGTGTGGAAATCGGTTGCCGTCCTCTGCCTGGGAGGCCTGGTTTGGATGGCCCACCTGCTGAATCCCACGCCGCTCATCCCTTCGAAGGCGGGCGTCGTGATGCACCTGCCCGGTTTCGTCAACGTGGGGAGTGGCTTTGTCGGGGAAAACGCCGAGGTGACGGAACCGGAGCGACGGATCTTGCCGAAGGACACGGAGTTCGCGCGCAAGAATTATCGGGACCTTCCCCTGCGGGACGAGATTTTCTGCTCGATCGTGTTAAGCGGCGCGATGCAGCAAAGCATCCATCGGCCCGAGGTCTGCCTCGTGGCTCAGGGATGGAGCATTGCCAACCAGGAAGACGTCCCCATCCAACTGGATTCGGGGCATCGGCTGACCGTGCGCAATCTCACTATTAAGAAGGTCTATTCCTTCGATCAAAAACAGGTGACTCTCACCGACTATAACATGTATTGGTTTGTGGGGGAGAACACCACGACGCCTTATCACTTCATGCGTATTTTTCTCAGCAGCTGGGATCGTATCGTCCATAACCGGGCGCATCGCTGGGCCTATGTCACGGTCTCTTCCCCCATTACCAAAAATCTTTATTCCAATGGATTGGATGCCGGGCAGACCAAGGCTCTTCTCATCAGCTTTATCAAGTATGTTGTGCCTCATTTCCAGAAAAGCGAAATGCCGGCAGACGGATCCTTCTAAATGATCTCCTGTGTCATTGGGACCCACCGGATGAGGCCCATTCCATGATCGCCCGGAAGTATATCGAGGCGTTTATCATAATCGTCGCCTGCCTGGCGGCGATTTTTCTGGGCTCGCACATCGTCACTCTTTCGATCCCGGAATTAAGCATCGTCACCGCGATCGTCCTGACGATCATCTGGGTTTTCTTGGCGGGGGACTATTGGTGGCTCCCCGTTTTGATCGGAATAGCGATGGCTGGCGTCTTTAGGATCGGCTTCAAGGTCTACCCTGCGGATTTGGGGTTCGCACTGGCGATCATTGGCCTGGCGCCTTTGATCCTGGTTCAGTACGACAAGGTCTTTCAGAGTCAAAGGAAGCAGCTCCCCTTTATCTATTATTTGGTGGTCGTTTACATAACCATCCGGCTGATGATCGATATTGTTCCGGCCGCCGGGTCGAAGGGCAACCTCCTCCGGATTTTATTCAATATCGTCTGGCCCTTTTGTTTCGCCTGGTTATTCCATTACTACGGCAAACTTTCCGTCATGCGGGTGGCCATCGGCCTGGTCTTTATCTTTTTATGCCTTCGGGTCACCCTGGCGATCGTCGGCTATGTGGCCAATATTCCCCTCTATATCCCGGGCATTAATTACGTTCTCAGTTTTAGCGGACAGGACAGTTTGGTGGCGATGCGATCAGTGGCGTTCCTGCTTTTCCAAGTCTCGCTGATCTTGTTTCATTCGACCCGGTCGTTATTTTATCGGGCGCTTCTTCTTCCTATTTTCGCCTTGTCCGGTGGTCTTGTCGTGGCGAGCGCCTCGCGGTTTGCCACTTTCATGATGCTAGTCCTTCCCGTGGCCTTTTTTATCTGGGCGCGGAATTGGCTTCTGCTGAGCCTGGCCTTGATTGTTGCCGGTGGGGCAGTGGGATTCGCGAATGTCTATCCGCACGCGCTCGATGAGTTGCCAGTTGGCGGCCGGGCCTTGTCCGGATTGATTTTCAAAGCCAGCGAGACTGAGACCGAGGAGGCCGCCGAGGGCAGCAATCTTTGGCATTCGGCGCTCCGCGCCGAGAGTTACCGGCGATGGACTCAATCGGCGGCCACCTTCTTTTTCGGCTACGGCATCCGCCCCAGCGCGGAGGTCAACGACGTCAAACAGTATTCCTACGATATGGAGGAGGTCATCACCGTTTCATCGAACCTGGGTTCCTACGAAAGTTCCTTTTGGACGGTGATTGCTCTTTTTGGCACCGTTGGATTTCTGCTCTATACTTGGCTTTTTGTTTATTTTCTGCGCGAGACCCTTCCCTATTTCCTGCAAAAGCCCCAGGGAACTTTTTGGGAAGGCATGCTTTTTTGGGGCGTTTATTCCACGATCATTTGGTTTGCCACCAGTAATTACCAGGGAGGGCCTCCCGTCCTTGAAGTGGTGCTGATGGTTATGGCCGTTGATATGATTCAGGAGGGCAAGATCAAGAAAAACAATGCGGAGGTGGAGGAAGACGCTCCCGTCCATGAGCAGGTGATCGCGGACTAGGCGGATTTTATCTTTGGTCCCGGCACATATGAAAGCTCTTCCGTTTCTTCACGTTCTGCTGCAGCTTTTCGTGCGCATTTTTGGCACGAATTTGACCGACTACCGGACCGGCGAGAAAATCGCCCGGGCCTTTGTTTTCTGTTGGGGAGGACATATCCACCTGATCGGTTTGCAGGGAAAAGACCAGGTCATCCCCATCTTTCTCCCGCAGGAAAAATTGACCTTCTGGAAACGCCGGATCGGATTCACGGTGCATCCGAGACCCGACTTTCCCCGGGAGACTTCCGCTGGAGGCGATTTGAAAGACGACGGTATTTGTTTTCTGCTTCTCTCCCATCTGCCGCCCACCGAGACGCGCAGGCTGCTGGAGAAATGGGACTCGATTCGTTCTCCCGGGGCCGAGGTTTTGTTATGCTATGGCGGCAGCCGGGAAAATTTCGACCGCATTGAATATAGTCCCAAGATCTATCTGGATGATCCCCGGCTCCGCACGCTGAATCATCAAAAAGAAAAGCAAAGTTACACCCAGATGTTTCAAGCGGTCTCAAGCTGGTTGCAGGGGCGTCCGGATCTGGCCTATGTCTACCTGGCGGAATACGATCACTGGCCGCTGGTGAAGGATTTGGGCGAGCGCCTGATCGGCCGGTTGAAGGAAGAGCGGGCGGATATCCTGGGGCATGAATTGTTCCGGCGGGATCGGACCAGCTGTGTTTATTATCTTCATCACCGGAGCGATCCCCGCTTCCTGTCCTGGCTTCAGGATATCTCGTGCCGTTCGGACAAGGGTGCGGTCTTCAATATGCTGGGCAGCGGTTCCTTTTGGACCCGGGAGGCGTTCCTCGCCGTGGGGGCCCGGAGCGAACCCTTCCCGATGTATCTTGAGACGTATCTGCCCACCTTGGCGCATCATCTCGGATTTAGGCTCCGGGATCTCCGGGACCAAAATCGATTTATCGGCGCGCATGGCGACCGTTATGCCGAGATCGAGATGGCCCGGCGGGAAGGGGCGTGGACGCTTCATCCGGTAAAATCGTGGCCTCGCGCCGAATAGTTCGTCCTGTTAAACCCGCTAAAGCGGGATTACATTATTCACCCTATGACCCACATCAAACTCTTCAGCCCAGGCCCGGTGGAAGTTTCGGAAAAGACGATGCGCGCCTTTGCGCGCCCCATGATTGGTCACCGTTCGAAGGATTTCCAGGCGCTCTACGCCGACATCCATCCGAAGCTGCAGGAGGTCTTTTATACCAAACAGCCGGTGTTCGTCAGCACCAGTTCCGCCTGGGGCGTGATGGAGGGTTCGTTGCGCAATCTCGTCAGCAAAAAAGTGCTCAATTGCATGAGCGGTGCCTTTTCCGACAAGTGGTTCGACGTGGCCAAGAAATGCGGCAAGCAGGCCGAGGCGTTGCAGGTTGAATGGGGTGTCGCCATCAAGCCGGAGGACATTGACGCGAAGCTGGCCACGGGCGAGTTCGACGCGGTCACGCTGATCCATAATGAGACCAGCACCGGCACGATGAATCCGCTCTGGGACATCGCGACGGTGATGAAGAAATATCCCGACGTGCAGTTCATCGTCGATTGCGTCTCCTCCTTCACCGCGATGAAAATTCCCTTCGACGAGCTGGGCATCGACGTGATGCTCGCGGGCACGCAGAAGGCCCTCGCGCTTCCCGCCGGCGCGGCCGTCTTTGCCGTATCCGAGAAGGCCAACGCGAAAGCGGCGACGATCAAGGATCGGGGCTACTACTTCGATTTCCTCGAGTTCAAGAAGAACCAGGAGAACAGCATGACGCCGACGACGCCGAGCATCTCCCATTTCTACGCGCTGCAAAGCAAGCTGGAGGACATCCTGGCCGAGGGCCTGGAAGCCCGTTATGCGCGCCACCTGGAAAATGCGAAGATCACCCGCGCCTGGGCTCAGGAGAAGGGCTTCGAGCTCTTCCCGGAAAAGGGCTACGAATCGATCTCGCTCACCTGCGTCCGCAACACGAAGAATATCGACGTGTCGAAGCTGATCAGCCTGCTCAAGACCAAGCACTCCTGCACGATCGATGGCGGTTACGGCAAGATCAAGGGGACCAGCTTCCGGATCTCCACTATGGGCGACGAGACCACGGCGAATATTCGCGAGTTGCTTGGCTGGCTCGACGAGTGTCTGGCGGAGCTTTAGACTCCGTGCGGCGCTAGAAGCTACTGAAAAAGGCTCAATCTCAAAAATCTCAGTCATCCTGAGCTTGTCGAAGGATCAGTTCAGTTGCCCGTTGCCTTTAACGAGCCAGAACTGATCCTTCGACAAGCTCAGGATGACTGCCTTTTTGCACAAGAGTTTTGCGTGGGCGGAAAGGCGTACGATCTTGGTTGCGGAGGCCTAAATCCCACCGGGAGAGCGATTTAATCCGATTTGCATTGCTTATTTAGCCAATTCCGCTAAAAACCAATTCAGAAAGGAACATGTTGTGAAGTCTTTTGTGGTCGGGGCGGCAGGCGCCTTTGTTCTCATCATAATGGGTTGAGGACAAGTTCACGCGCCAACCTCTCGCCCGGCGTCAAATCGCCCGGGCCTTGCATGCCTGCCAGTTACCCAGATACCACGGGACTCTCTACAGCTTCATCGCTTTCCCACGAAAAATCGCCGCCTTTGTCTTCCGCCCTGTTCGGGCATGAGGGAGATGCGGCCAGGACAACAGCGCGAATTTGAAGGCCGATCAACGGTCCCGACCGCGCGGGGAAGGCACACATATCTTTTCGTCGCCAGGGCCTTTGGGCCGCATCGATGAAAGGTTTTCACACTTGGAAATGCGAACGATGTCAGCAGCAGCAAATTCAGTGGAGCTTGCCAGTAGAGCCTGAAAGAAAGAGCGGGACGGTTCAGCCGCCGCGCGTTTCACGGCATGTCAGAAATAGCAATGAGTTCAGATTATCGCCCTCGTGGCGCCAGTAGTTCCGGCGGAAGTTCCAGCGGCGGTCCCCGCCGTCGTCGCGGAGGTCGCGGCCGCAGCAACGGCAGCAGCCAATCCGGAGAACATCGCCCCCACAGCAACGGCACGTCCAGCACGCCCGCCAAGAAGGAAGGCCCCATCGCCAAGCTTTTCGGCTGGCTGACGGGCAAGAACAAGAAGAAGACGGAATCCAAGCCGAGCCACAGCCGCTCAAGCTCGCCCCGTCCCGAGTTCAAGGACAAGGAACGTGCGCCCCGTGCGGAACGCGCTCCCCGCGAAGACCGGGCTCCCCGTGAGGACCGTCCCGAACGTCTGCCGAAGACCGAACCGACCCCGCAGGAGATCGTTTCGCCCAAGCTGTACGTGGGCAATCTTGCCTACGAGGCCGCCGAGAGCGATCTGTTCGATCTCTTCTCGAAGGTCGGCGCGGTGAAGAATGTGGAGATCGCCATGGATCGCCGCACCAACCGTTCCAAGGGCTTCGGCTTTGTGGAAATGGAGACGCTCGAAACGGCGAAGGACGCCGCCGAGAAGCTGAACCGGACCGATTTCATGGCCCGGCAGATCGTCGTCAGTGGCGCCAAGCTCGACAAGCGCACGGTTAATCCCCGTGAAGCCGATGCCGATGCCGACGCCAGCCCCGACGTCAGCGCCTAAGTTTTAGCTCAGGCAGGAAGACCGGCATCGCCTTCGGGCGACGCCGGTTTTTTTGTGCCCGAATGCCGTCAGGCCGGGACGTTCTCCGCGCGAGCCTGGGCGATGATATCCCGGCTTTCCAGGATTTGCTTGCCTGCGCCCCGGCGGGCCACGACCAGCATGGCCCGGCCGATCTCCTCCGTCGTGGTGATGTGATGGGGAAAGGCGCGCCGCAGGAGCGGCAGCAACGGTTTCGCCAAGTTGTAGATGATCCGATAGGAAGCCGTCCGGGATCGCGCGCCGTGCCGGGGCTCGATGGCTCCAGGGCGAAACATGTAAACGCCCGCGAAGGGCAGGCGCAACAAGGCGTTTTCCGCCCGGCCTTTGACCCGCGCCCACATGCTTCGACCCTGCTCCGAACTGTCGGTCCCCGCGCCGGAAACGTAAATAAAGGTCAGGTTCGGATTCAGCCGCACCAAGGTCTGCGCGGCGGCCAGCGGGATGTCATAGGTCACCTGCGTGTAGGTCTTTTCCGTCATGCCGGCGGAGGAAATTCCGAGGCAAAAAAAGCAGGCATCGAAGCCGGAAAGGTCACTTTCAATTGGGTTGTAATCCGATAAATCCCGGTGCGTGATTTCCCGCAACTTGGGATGGCTTATTCCGGTAGCGGTTCGCCCGATGGTAAGGACGCGACGCACCTCGGGATCGAGCAGGCATTCCCGCAGGACGCCCTGGCCGACCATTCCGGTCGCGCCGAAGAGAAGGACATTCATGGCGGTATTCGTTATCCGTAGCGGAGGTGGCGGGCCTTGTTGCGAGTCCGGCGCTGGGAGATCCGCCATTCGCCGGGCGTGGTTCCCTCCCATTCACGGAAGGCGCGGAAAAAGGAGTTGGGGTCCTCGTAGCCGAGCAGGCACGCGGTCTCGCTGAGCTCGAGAGCGGGTTGCAGCAGGTAATGCTTCGCCAGCTCCCGGCGGGCCTCGCTGACGAGCTGACGGAAGTTCGTGCTCTCTTTGGTGATGCGGCGCTGCAGGGTGCGGCAACTCATCCCGAGTTCCTTTGCAACCTCGGTGATTTCGGGGCGATTCCCGCCGAGCAATCGCATCAAGACCCATTTCACGCGAGAGGCGATCGTCTGCTCCGATTTGTGCCGGGCCAGTTCCAGATCGAATTGCGGGCTCAGCATGGCCAGCAGGTCGGCGTTGTAAGTGATGAAGGGCCGGTCGAGATCACTCGTCCGGAAAACGATGGCGTTGCGGCGCGCGTTGAATTTGACCGGGCAGCCATAGTGGGCTTCGTGAATTTCGCGGTGATCGCCCTTTCTTCGTAGTTCGACCCGGAGGGGATGAAGCGGCTGGCCGGTTCCCCGTCGTCCCAGTTCGAGCATGGAGGAGAACGCGGCATCGAGTAGAAGCGGCGGAGCCAACTCGCGGGTGAGGAGCCAGTTGAATTCCACGCTGCCCTCATGCTTGTCTTCAACCAGGCGCATCTCTTCCGAACAGCAGAGAATTTTATAGCGCGCCATGCGTTGCAAACCATCGCGGAAAGTCCTCGCATGGTGGGCGGCGATGCTGACAGGATGGTGCTGGTCCACCGGCACCAGACCGGCGAGTTTCAGCCCGACCGCGGGATCGTCGAAGATTTCTCCCAGCGCGCGCCACATGCCGAACAACTGTTCCGTGGTGATCGTCGCCTTGCCCGAACTGAAGAGGGTGAGCGGAAGATCGCATTGCCGGAGCAGCGCCGCCGGATCGAGGCCCAGAGAGATCAACCCCGTTTGGATGCCGGGTGTGACTTTAAAGGTGCTCATGGGCTTCGATCGCGGCGGATGGTTCAGGATTTCAACGCGGTCTGCAATTCCAGGACGGGATGGGCGACATCGGAAGTCACGATGCCGTCGAAGTCCGTCGACTGGCTAAAGTCCACCCAGCATTCGAGCTCTTCCGCCGCACTTTTATAACCGTGGCGAAGGAACGCCAAAGCATCGTTCCCGAGGGCCAGGCGCAAGGGCGGTTCTTCGATCTTGGCAATTTTAAGAATCGCCTGCGCCGCCTTGCGCGGATCGCCCGGTTGATGGCCGGAGCTCGGCTCGATATGGCTGCGGATCAGACCGACGCTGGGGGCGTAGGCCTCCATCGGCTTGGCGTAGGCCATCGAATCACCCGCCCAGTCGGTGCGGAAGCCGCCGGGTTCCACGATGGTCACTTTCACGCCCAGCGGTTTGAGTTCCTGGGCGAGCGTTTCGCTGAAACCTTCCACGGCAAACTTCGCGGCATGGTAGCCGGATAAGCCGGGCACCGTAATGCGCCCGCCAATGGAAGTGACCTGGATGATATGGCCGGAACCTTGTTTGCGCAGAAGCGGCACAATCGCGCGGGTGACATGGACGACGCCCCAGAAGTTCGTGTCGATCTGGCCCTGGAACTCGGCGGCGGACATTTCTTCGAATGCGCCGATGAAACCGTACCCGGCGTTATTGACCACGATATCGAGATGACCAAAGGCGCCGAGTCCGGCGGCCACGGCTTTTTCGACTTCGCTGGGCGACGTGACATCGAGCTTCACCGGGCAGACGCGGCTGCCATATTTGGCGGTCAGATCGGCGAGTTGCTCGGGGCGACGGGCGGTGGCGACGACCTGGTGACCGGCTTCGAGAACGGCTTCGGTGAGCGCGCGACCGAGGCCGCGGGAGCTTCCTGTAATGAACCAGACTTTAGACATAATAGAGAGAAGGAGTGGGGATTGCTGGGCAACAGGGCGGAATGCGCTGTCCCCGATCAGCCAACCTTAATCGGTCTCCGCCATTCTGTGACTAGCGCGACACGCCAGATTACTTGCAGTGCCGCGCCACGGCGACGAGGAAATCCATCCTGGGGCTGGCCGAACCAAGGCGCGGTCGATTAGGATCGGGCCGCCTAGTCCGCATTTATCCCATGAGACCCGATCCCGTTTCCCTTTTACGTCATACCGCCGCGCTGGCGGAATGCCCCTGCTGGCATCCGGAAGAGCAGGTTCTTTACTTCACGGACATTCCTGCGGGGAGAATCTGGCGCTTCGATCCGAAGTCGGGGCAGGCGGTCCTTTTCCATGAGGGAGAGATTACCGGCGGCCTGACGCTGCAGCGCGATGGAAGCTGGATGCTCTTTCGGGTGAAGGATGTGGCGCGGCTCAATGCCCGGGGCGAACTGGAGGAAACTTGGCCGGTTCTTCTGCCGGGCGCGAAGCGTTTCAACGACGTGATTGCCGATCCCGCGGGCCGCGTTTTTGCAGGAACGATCGGCGTCGATAATCAATCGGGCGGCCTTTATCGCCTGGATACGAACGGCGATTACCGATGTCTTTTTCAAGGAACGCGGATTGCCAACGGGATGGCCTTCAGCCGTTGCGGTGCCTATTTTTACTGGACCTGTTCCACGACGGGCGTCATCTATCGCTTCAATTATTCCCAGGAAACAGGTGAGCTTTCGCAGCGCCATTGTTTCTACCGATGCGAACCCGAAGAAGGCACTCCCGACGGGCTGACGATTGATCTGGAAGGAAATCTCTGGTCCGCGCGCTGGGGCACGGGCCGGGTGATCGTTCTTTCGCCAAAGGGAGAAAAGCTGGAGCAAATTGAGTTTCCCGAATCGAATGTCAGCTCCCTGACTTGGGGCGGGGCAGGCTTGCGGGATCTCTACGTCACTTCCGCCCGGAGTGAAGGCGGTAGTCCCGGCGAGCATGATCTCTTTGTGCTGCCCAATGCCGGTCCCGGCGCGGCCGAAAGTCGCTCGTGCTTGTCCTGGCCGCACCGGGAATGAGTTGAGGCGGCGCCCTTAAACGGGGCCGCTCAAGGAGCCTCGAGATCGATGGGGACGATGGTCGTTTCCTGTTTCTGGTTCAATCTCAGGTAGGATACATCCACGCGATCTCCGATCCGGCTGTGGACGAGCAGCCTCTGCAGGTCGTGAACGGAGCGCAGGGGATGATGATCGAAAGTCAGCAGCACGTCGCCGGATTCCAGGCCGGCCTGGGCCGCGGGACTTTCCTTCTCGATGGAATGAATCAGCACGCCGGTGGTTTGCGCCAGTCCGTGAAAACGGGCGACCCGAACGTGCAGCGGCACCTCCTGGCCGCCAATGCCGAGGTAGCCGCGGCGGATTCTTCCGTCCTTGATCAGCCACGCCGCGACAAAGTCCGCGGTCTCGCTACCGATGGCAAAACAGATTCCCTGGGCTACGCTGATCACCGCTGTATTCACGCCGATGACTTCGCCATGGGAGTTCACGAGCGGCCCGCCTGAGTTTCCGGGATTCAGCGCGGCGTCGGTCTGAATGACGTTGTCGATCAGCCGTCCGGTGGTGGCCGGGAAAGTCCGGCCCAGAGCGCTGACAATTCCGGCGGTCACCGTGTGCTCGAAGCCGTAGGGATTGCCGATGGCAATGGCGATCTGGCCGACCCGCGCGGATCGCGCCGGAGCGAACTTGATTGAGGATAGCGAGGGGGCGTTGATGCGGATGACGGCGAGATCGCTATGCGGATCGTCGCCAATCAGTTCGGCGGGATAGGAGCGGCCATCGCTCAAGGAGACATCGATCTTGGAGGCGCTATGGACGACGTGACTGTTGGTTAAAATAAAGCCGTCGGGGGCGATGAGAAAGCCCGAGCCGCTTCCGCCTGTCTGCGGCGCATTGCCCTTGGCTTCCTGCCGGACCCGGATGTGGACCACGGCGGGGCCAACCTTCTCCACGACACTGATCACGCTGGCCGAGTAGGCATCGAGGAGCGGAGTGTCGTTGTAGGTGACGGTTTTGCTGGTGGCGGGAAGGTCTTCGGGAGTCCTGGCTACCACTTCGCCGGGGGCGATGTCGGTATGGATCAAGTTCATGATCGAACATTCCACAGGGTAACCAGAATGCAAGTAGCTAACTAATCGTAAGTAGATAACCCATTGCTATCGAGATGAAAATCCGTTAGGATTCCAGAATGACGCCTCGCTCCGCGAAACCCTCGGTCTTTGCCGCTGGCTGTTCTTCCCGCGATAATTTATGCCTGCTGGGCAACAAATGGAGCCTGCTTATCCTTCGGGCGTTGGGAGGAGGGGCCCTGCGCTTCACTGATCTTCACCAGCGCGTCGGAGGCATCTCCCAAAAGATGCTGGCGCAGACCCTGCGCGGTCTGGAGGCCAAGGGGCTGGTTCTCCGCCGGGTCTATCCTGAAACGCCGGTTCGCATCGAATATTCGCTTTCGAGGCGATCTCAGCCGCTGGCTGGGCCGATTGAGGAGATCTGCCGCTGGGCGGAAAAGGAAAGTTCGGGACGTCGCTGACGGGTCAAACGCGTCCTCCAGGGCGCACGCGGCTTATTTGTGGACGGGCAAATCCAGATGGGTGTTATTCAATTGCTGCGGCGACGCGGGTGCCCTCACGTTTTCTTTGATATTCACGGTATACTGCTCATACGTGTAGACGCTGGACGCGGCGACAAAGCAGAGGAGGCCTACGAAGAGTCCGCCAATCACTCTCAGTCCCAGTTTTCCCCTCGACATTTTTCTCTCGTAGCCGACCGCTTCGGAGTGGACCAGCAGCTCGGTCGTGGTCATGCTCAACAGGCAGTAACCGATGAAATAATAGAGGCCCAGGCAGGGAATGGATTTGGTCGCTTCCTGGAATTTCAGGGCATATAACGCGAGGAGAATCGCGGCCACAAAGACGTCCGCCATGGACCATTTGCCAATCGTATGCAGTACTTCTCCGATCTGGAAATTCAGTGTCTTTGAGCGGGACGCCGTGACAAAAAAGGTGAGCGTCGCCTTGGTCAGGGGCGTCACGATGCTAAAGAGGAGGAGAAAGCCGCCAATGATCCAATGGCCGGCGGTGAGCAGTTCCCAGATGATGGCGGCAATGCCCCGCACTTCGTGTTGCAGGACGAAACTCAGTTGGCCCGATTCCATGGGAATGCTCGGGGCGGTCCAGATCACCATGGCGGGCGCAAAAATGCCGATGACGAAGTAGGTGACGGAGATCATGGTCAACGCGAAGAGGACAGGGCGCGCGGTGAAACTGCGGCTCAAGGCGATCACGATGGCGGCGTAGAGAAAACTGAAACTCAACAAAAAGCAGGACGACCAGGCGGCGGCGGAAGATTGTTGGCGAACTGTTTTCAGAAGATGAGAGACGTCCGAGCTCAGGGCGCTGGCGGACTGCTCGGAAGAAGGGAGCTTGAGCTCGTGTTTGACGGGCCCGGAGAAAAGCGTGCCGAGAATGGGATGCTCCCGGGTGAAGCGATCGAGGGCCTGTGCGCCCTCGTTTTTCATGTTATAGGTGGTGAGGATGTGCTCGATGGCTGTGGTCGAGCCCTGGGTGCGGGCAATGATATTCCAAGCGGAAAAAAAGGCCCCCACCGCGTAGAGGAGGGCGAGTAAGACGAGGAGTTTTTGGCCGGTCAACATGGGCGAAAGCGGTGTTTCCAATTTCCTTGATAAGCCGCGCCTTACGGTATCAGACCAAGGTGCCTATGCCATATTCGTTTTCGGACGCCGGCGTGGTTGCTGCCAGAATGGGTTAGGTCCGCTCGCGCCACCTGGCACAGAGGTCGGGGGCAGCTTCAATCCATTCGGAAAACTGGAAAGTGAAACCCGTTTGGCTCAGGCGGGTGGGAACGACGCGGCGGCTTTTGAGGATCAACTCGGTTTCGGTGCGGAGCAGGAACGCGCCGATTTCAAGCATCCAGTTCGTGGAAGGGAGCCCCAAGGGGATGCCCCACGCTTGTCGGAGAATCCTCATGAAGTCCCGGTTGGGCAGCGGATGAGGGGCGGCCAGATTGACGGTGCCGCTCAGTGAGTCGTGGTCGATCAACCAATAGATGGCCCGGACAAAATCAGTCTCATGGATCCAGGAGATGTATTGCCGACCGTTGCCATTTTGACCTCCGAGCCCAAGCCGTACAAGTCGCAGCAACAAGTCGAAAGCACCGCCGCGATCCGCACTCATAATGATGGCCGAACGCATCAACACGAGCCGGGTTTTGGGCAAGGGGAGAAAGGTTTGCGTGGCCTGTTCCCATGCCTTCGCCACTTCAATACTGAATTGCCAGGTATCGGGCGCGTTCGGTTCCGAACCGCCTAAAATGCCGGTCGCTTCATCGTTGGGCGCGTCGAATCGATGCTCGTAAATCGTCGCCGTACTGGCCTGGAGCCAGACCCGCGGGGGATGTTCGGTGCACCGGAGGGCTTCGCCAATCACCCTCGTGGAGTTGATGCGGGAATCGATGATCTCCCGCCGGTTTCGCGGGCCGTAACGGCAGTTCACGCTCCGCCCGGCCAGGTTGATGATGACGTCGGTGTTTTCAACAACCTCGGTCCACTTTCCAAGGGAACGTCCGTCCCAGATCACGGTCGGCCAGGGGGCTGCCTTGGGCTGGCGAGAGAGCACAAAGACCTTGTGACCGTCACGGTGGAAGGCGCGGGCGAGAACGTTTCCGACCTGGCCGCTGCCTCCGGCGATGACGATCTTCATGATTGGCTCTCCTCGCAATTACTCTCCATACGACGATTATTAGTCATGAGATCCCTTTCATCATATTCCAGATGAGCAGTCCCCAATACGTTAAAGCCAAGGCCGCGAATAGGGCCGTGAGCAGGAAATGTCCCACGATAAACTGACGGCCCACCGGCCAGTCGGCATGCTTGAAATAGAGGAGATCGACCAGGATGCGCAGGGTCCAGAAAATGGCGATGAATCCCGCCAGGAACATGGCGGCGCGGTCTCCGCGTAAAAGCTCATCGTGGAGCAGGAGAGTGATCACGCCAAACGCGATGATGGTGAGCAACGTGGTTCCGGCGTAGACCCACATGAGTTTGCGGTTAAAGGACGTGAGCTTCGCAAGGTCTTCTTTCCAACCGAGGCGACTGGGCACCTGAAAGCTGGCGCCCAGGATGCAAAAATGACCGATTCCAGCAAGCCAGAGAGCGAGGCTGAACCAAGGTTGGAGCGTATTCATTTTCCGAAGAAGGTGGCCGCGATGAAGACCGCGGCGAAGTAGGTGAAGATGCCGCCGAAGAATAAATTGCCGAGTGGGTGGTCCCGTTTGGTCGCCCGATCATAAAAACCGAATTGGAGGATTACGCGCAGGGACCAGAAGACGGCTAGAAATCCGCTGAGGCATCTTCCGAGGGAACTGCCGCCGCTCAGCTCGTGGGGAAAGCCGAGGCAGAGCAGGCCAAATCCCACCAGCACCAAGACGATGTAGAAGGCGTGAACGAGAAAGATCTGGCGGATGATCGGGGAAACTTTCGCGAGATTTTCACGATAGTGGAGGATGCCGGGCAGCACGAAATTCGCGCCGGCGACCAGCAGGTGCAGCGCGCCGGCTATTTGGATGGCGAAGGGAAGAATGGATTTCATGGAAGCGCCTTGATGGCTTGGAAGAAGGGGACCATCACGCGGACGACGAAGGGTACGGGAAAGAGCGCAAAGACGGGAAGGACGACGACCGTCAGGGCGAAGACCCTGCCGAGGAGGGTGTGCCGCAGGCAAAAGCGTGTGGCTAAACGAGAACGCTCAAAGAGAAGTCCTGTTCCCTGACCGAGAAAGTAACAGGTGGGCAGGCCATAACCTGCGCCGGCGGGAAGGTGATGACCAATTCGTGGATGAGCCCAGAGAGGAGAAAGATGGCCATCGTCGCCACTCGGGGCGGCACCTGAGTCGCGAGCCGAACAAAGAGGAGGCCGAAGGCAAGGTCGCGAAAGCCGGCGTTCCAACGTTTGCCCCAGAAATCGCTGAGAGAAGTCGCAAGCGCGGGCCAACGCATGAGGGGTTGGGCATCGATGCCATTCTGCTGCCAAAAGAGAGCCAGCAGGTGAAAGATCCCAAAGTGAAGAATGAAGGCAAACCCGATCATCCCGATCCAACCCGCGCCCCAGCCATTTCCGGCCATGCGGGCCACGCCCCAGATCAAGAAAGCTCCGAGGACGGTTTTGGCGACCGCGAAAACCCAGGAACCCAGTCGGGGTTTCGCCGGGATCGAGTCCGCCGCCAAAAATCGATCCGCATCCATGCCGGGCCAGAAAAAGAGAAAGGCGAGAGATCGAAAGAGAGTGGGGGTGCGCGCCTCGGCAGATGGTTCGCCGCCATGTCCACCATTTGAATCCGGCGAAAATCGCCAGGGCCAGCACCCACATGAAAATCCAGGGCGCCAGCATCGGACGCAATGCGATGACGAACGTGGGAAGTGTGACGAGCGAAAGCCAATCGCCGAAGTGAAAGGCGATCCGGTGGAGAGTCAAGGGAGTGGCGCTTTCCATAAAATCAGCAGGCGCCGCCCGGCGTGGTGGAGCAAACTTCGGGTGGCATGGCCTGAAGCTTTTGGCTTAATTTTTCGATGGGAAGCTTGAGCGCCCAACGAGAAAGGGCGAGGCGATTCCTTGCCACTAATTCGCAGGCGCGGCGGGCGAAGGGAAGCAGCGCGGGATGGGCTAGGCGAAAGGACCATTCGCGATAATCACGCAAGGCGTAGAGGCAAATGATCCATGCGTTCGGCCCTTGGTAAAAGGCGCCTTCATCGCTGACCACCACGAGCTTCTCGCGGAAATCCAGTTTTCCCACTCCGGGAAACCGGCGCTCCAAATCTGGAGATTGCAGGGGAATGAAGTGCAGAGGGATGAAGGCGGGTTGCTGTGCCAGCCACCCGGAACAGGTCCGGCATAAAGCGCAGTCCTGATCAAAAAGGACGTAAAGATTTTTCATAAGGCTCCCACCTGGCCTTGCGGCGGCACGGGAGGAAGCGCCTGTCGCAGGAGTGCCCGCTTCCGCATGCGGGCGAAGATGTAGAGATTGAAGAAATGCATCACCCCAAGCACCAGCAGCACCCAGCCAATCTTCGTGCTCAAGGTTTCCAGGACGCCTTGAAAATCGAGCGGCCTTTCACTGGAGCGAAGGGCGAGGCTGACGAAGCCCAGATTGATCAGATAAAATCCGACCACGAGCAGATGGTTGACGGAGTCGGCCAGCGCCTCGTTGCCAAGGAAGCTGTCGACCAGAAAAATCCGACCGCTTTGGTGGAGGGTTCGGGCCACCCAGACGGTGAGGGGAATGGCGAGCACGAGGTAAGAGAGATAAGTCCAGGCGAGGGGAGTCATAGTTTCCTTGGGGTTGGGGTTAGAGAAGATCCTGGTGAACGTAGCGTTTGTGATTCCGATATTTTCGATAAATAATGAAAGTTTTGGTCAAAAGAGAAGGCTTCGTTTTGGAGGTGCGGCGGGGGTTGGTTTTGCGGGTTTTCATGGGGGTTGCTCGGGTCATTTGCTGCTTTTGACGAACATCTTCAGGAGCAGCGGCATGATCGTGCTCTGCTCGGACTTGGACATCCGGTCCATGATGGAATCCATCTGGGCGAGGAAATCGGCCAGTGCCTTGATCTGGCGATTGAAGGCGACGGCCTTTTCGCCCTTCAGGCCGTGCGTCTGCTCCTCGCAGGCGCGGAGGGCGCGTAGCGCGGGCTCGATCTCGCGCCGTTTGCGCTCGCGGGCGATGGTGCAAAACATCCGCCAGACATCCTTCTCGGATTCGTAGTATTCTTTGCGCTCGCCCTTGCGGATGACATTGCGGACCAAGCCCCAGCCGACCAGTTCGCGCAGATTTTGATGGGCGTTGCCGCGGCTGATCTTGAGCTCGGCCATGACTTCATCGGTGGTCAGCGCCCGCTCGCTGGTCATCAACAGCGCATGGACCTGGGCCATGGTGCGATTGATTCCCCATGCCCCGCCCATCGCGCCCCATTGGGAGATGAATTCGTCGCGGGCGTTGGTCAGGGGATCGTGGGCTTCGGGCTTCTCGCTCATATTTTCAATAAATACTGAAAATATGGATAATGTCAAGGAAGACTATAAATCAACTTCGTAGTAAAAGACACCGATGACTCCCGGCAGGTCTTCCGCAGCCCAATTTTTGATCTTGGGCGGCCCTTTTTTGAAATGGTGAAGAGGCCATTTCTCATCAACGCAGGGCCGCAGCTCCGGGGGAATGGAATCGAAGAGGTCCTGGAAATTCTTATGCGTTTGTTTCAGCCACGAGACGGGCGCGGCGTCGTACTGCTTGCGCACGCTGGCGAATTCTTGCGGGGTCAGGACAATGTCCTTCGGGCGAAAACCGAGGCCGGTGGAGGCCCGGAACAAGAGGTTATTGAGCGCCTCATCCGTGCAGGCGGGCCCATCGATTGGGTCCTTGATCCACGGTAAATTGCGCTTCACCAGCGAACGAATCAGCCACCGGACGAGCGCGTCCGTCGTTTGGGCACGCTGGCGGCCCTCGCGATAATCGAGCAGGACTTTGTAGCCCATCCATTGATTATGTTTGTCGCGCCGCAAGGCAAAATCGCGCAGATGATCGCGCAGGATGCGCGGGTCCCGGTCGCTTTCGAAGAGGTAGTCGTAGGCGTCCTCCTTCGTCTTGATCTCACGGGCGAGGTTGATCGATTCCTTGACGAGATTTTTCCAGCTTTCCGAGCGAAGACGATCCGCCCATTTCTCCGGATCAACCTCGCCCTGGGTCGCGGAGGCCAGCGCCAGCGAGAGCAAACCGAGCGAGAGATTCAGCGCGTTTTCCAGGGTTGCCTTGGCCTGGAAGCCGAAGGTCTTGGCCGCTTCGCTGACCAGGTCGGTCAGTTCCTGTTTGCGCAGGGTGACCAGTTCGGCGGACATCAGTCCGGTTGCGAAGGCATGATCCAAGGCCACCGTGATGGGAAAGCGTTCGTCCGTCGCGACGAGAAACTGATTTTTGGCCATGGCTGGGTCAGATCCCGTGGAAGACTTCCTCCACCTGGCTGGCGCTGGAGCTCTCGCCCGCGTGCTTGGCGGCGCGATCGGAAAGACGTTGCAGCGTGCCGCGCAGGAACTTGATGCCCTCGGTGGTGATCTGGGGTTCCTCGTCGTCCTCATCCTCGTGCGTCGCTTTGTCGGCGAGGTCGAGCACCTGGCTTCTCAACGAGGCGAACGATTTGGGATCGATCTCTTCAATGACGGCGTAAAGTTCCTGCCAGGTTCCTTTTTGCGCCATCCCGGCCTCAAAGTTACGGAGAGAATCGACATAGCCCGCTTCGTAAAGAGGAAGGATGACGAGAATGTCTTCGCCCAGGTTGTCATCCAGCATGGCCTTGATGAAGAGATGATCTTCGCGAAAGAGTAGCGACGGCAGGATGAACTCCGCCACGTCCTCTTTCAGGCGCAGCAAGACTTCGCGGCCATCGTTTTTGCTGAGCTTGCCCCACTTCGAGCCGAAGCGGTCCAGAGCGCCCATGAACTGCTCACGGGTCAGGTGAGGGACGACTTCTGAAGGCTTGGTGTAATCACCTTCCTCGAGGAAGGAGGCGACTTCGCTCGGGGTGAGGTCGGCGACGAGGAGGGCGAGGGTGGCATCGCCCTGATCGTGCGCGATCTGGGCGAGTTGACGTTCGGCTTTGTGGGCGCTGCCGGCATCGAGGGTTTGGCGGACGGTAAGGATATTCATGAGTAGAGGGGGGCGGGAGATTTTTTCGATTTGGCGCCGGTGACGTGCCGGTTCTTGCGGGAGCTGACGCAGAGGCTTAGGACAACGCAGGCGGCTTCCTGGTCCACCGTCATGATGTGCTGCCAGGCGCTGCGCGCACTTTCGGCGACACGCACGACGGCGTTTTTCCGCAGGACGGCCAGGGTGTCCAGGTTCGGTTTGGCGATGAATTTTTCGAGATGAGCGCCTTCGGTGAATTCCAGTTTTCCCAGGAAGCCGATGGCGATGCAGGCGGGCTGGTCCTTGATGAAGGCCGCGTCCATCGAGGGAATGCTGCTGAGGACATCGTCGCGATAGCCGAGGAAGGCGAGCCGGGCTTCCCTCTCGGTTTTGTTGCCACTGAAATGGCTGTCGATGTACTCGTTCAGGGTTTCTAGATGATTCATAATTAGGAATGCTGCGGTTTAAACTGCCGGAAATACTCTTCGACCAGCGCGGCGCTCTCCGTCTTCAGGTCCACCACGCGGGCGTTCTTTTGGGCGAAGTCGTAGGCCTGGCGTTTGGCGGAATCGCCGAGGACGTCGTACGCTTCGGCCACGGCGCGAAACTTCACCGGATCGCCCTGCTTGTCCGGGTGATGCTCGACGACGAGCTTCCGGTAGGCGGTCTTGATCTCGGCGGCCGTGGCGGTCGGGGCCACGCCAAGATCGGCGTAATAATCCTGCTTCATGGGCCAGTCAGTTTGGATCAAGAAGCGGTCGGGCGATAGCGATATCTTTCCATGGATGGTTTATCCGGCCTGTCGGGCGGCCTTTCCTTTGGCGTCAAAGCGGGCTATTCAATGAGGAGGCGTTGAGTCGCCCGATCCATGACCGCAACCACTTTAGAGCCCCAGATTGTCAACCGCGCCCACCTCGAACGCGAGGTCTCGAGGCGCAGGACCTTCGCCATCATCTCCCATCCCGATGCCGGAAAGACCACGCTGACGGAGAAGTTTCTTCTCTATGGCGGGGCGCTGAACCTGGCCGGAAGCGTGACCGCGCGCAAAGACCAGCGGGCGACGACGAGCGACTGGATGGAGATGGAAAAACAGCGGGGAATTTCGGTTTCGTCCACCGTTCTGCAGTTCGAATATAACGATTGCGTCGTCAATCTCCTGGATACGCCGGGCCACAAGGATTTCTCCGAGGACACTTATCGCGTGCTGACGGCGGTGGACGCCGCGGTGATGGTGATCGATGCCGGCAAGGGTATCGAAACGCAGACGCGCAAGCTTTTCGAGGTCTGCCGGCTGCGGGGCGTTCCCATCTTTACGTTCATGAACAAGCTGGACCGCCCGAGCCGTCCGCCGCTGGAATTGCTGGATGAGCTTGAGTCGGTATTGGGCATCCAGGCGATGCCGCTCAACTGGCCGCTGGGAGACGGCCCGGAGTTTCGCGGTGTGTACGACCGGGAAAACCAGCAGGTGCATTTGTTCGAGCGCACGGCCCAGGGCGCCTATCGCGCGCCGGTGGCGGTCAGCAATATCCAGGACGAGCAGGTACAGGCCACGGTCGATCCGCTGGTCTATCGCCGGGTCTGCGATGAACTCGATTTGCTGGAGGGGGCGGGAGCGTCCTTCGATTTCTCTCTCGTCCAGGCGGGAAAATTGACGCCCGTCTTTTTCGGCAGCGCGGCCAATAACTTCGGCGTGAAGCTTTTGCTCGATCGCTTTTTGCAGCTGGCGCCGCCGCCCGCGCCGCGCAAGTTTGAAGGGGGAACGGTCAGCCCGGTGGAAGAGACGTTCTCCGGCTTTGTTTTCAAGATCCAGGCCAACATGAACCCGAAGCATCGGGACCGCGTGGCGTTCATCCGCATCGTGTCAGGCGTTTTCGCGCGGGACATGAGCGTGATCAACACTCGCACGGGCAAACGGATTCGTCTCTCCAACTCGCAGCGGCTTTTCGCCAAGGAACGCGAGACGATCGATGAAGCCTATGCGGGCGACGTGGTGGGGATCGTGGGTAATCACGATTTCCTGATCGGCGACACGTTGGCGGAGCGGCCGGAAATCCGGTTCGATGAAATTCCCCGGTTCGCGCCGGAGTGCTTTGCCTATCTGCACAATAACAGCACGGCAAAGTTCAAGCGTTTCCGCGAAGGCCTCGAGCAATTGCTCAAGGAAGGCCTCGCGCAATCATTCCTGCGGCCGGAGTCGCATCAATATGTGCCGTTGCTGGGAGCGGTTGGTCCGCTGCAATTCGAGGTTCTCCAGTACCGGTTGGAAGCGGAGTATGGGGCCGACTGCCGGGTGGAGATGACGCCGTGGAAAGTCATTCGCTGGATGCGACCTCCGGCGGAATTGGCGAAGGAGGGCAAACGCCTGAAGCCGGGGCTGCCCAGCGATTCGTGCCTCGCAGTGGACTCAACTGGCTTCCAAGTGGTTCTCATGCCCGATGCCTGGGCGATTAAAACACTGGAGACGCGGAACAAGGATTGGGAAATTTCGGCCACTCCGTTTCGAGATTAGATGGGAATGCCCGAATCGGCGCCGACTGACGCCAGTCGGGCCGTTTCTCAATAGGTGTTGTTATTACTGCCTACAGGCGTAGGCTTAGTAGGTCGCTGGTCCGATGTCCGGATCGGCCACGACGACGCGAACTGAGCTTAAGTTCGAACGCCAGCCCCTTCGGTAAAGCGCAGAATCGTCTTCACTCCCCCATGCTATGAAAACAAACCCCTGGTTTTCGACGGAAACTCTCGAGGATCCTCAAAAGATGGTCTTCTACCACGATAACACCGTTTGCGTGAAGGGCAGCCGGGTGGAAAAAAATCATCATCGTTATGGGACGGATAATCGTCCCCTGTGCCGGGAGTGCGGCAAGCTGGATGCGGACGGACGGTAAGATCGCGTTTCGTCCGCACCGGAAAAAATCAACGCGTTGACTTCTGTGCCTGAAATTAAAAAGATCGCCTTCATCGGCGACTATCTTCCGCGCAAGTGTGGAATCGCCACGTTCACCCACGATCTGCGCGGCGCCGTGGCGGAGCGATATCCGGACGTGGAAAGTTTCGTGGTCCCAGTCAATGATCTGCCGGAGGGTTATAATTATCCCGATGAAGTGCGTTTCGAGTTTGGGGAAAATGATCTCGATTCCTATCGGCGCACGGCGGATTACCTGAATTTCAGCAACGCCGAGGTTGCCTGCCTCCAGCATGAGTATGGGATTTACGGCGGCCCGGCCGGGAGTTTCATCCTGGCGCTTTTGCGGGATCTGCGGATTCCAGTCGTCACGACCCTTCACACCATCCTGGAGAATCCCAACGCGGACCAGCGCCGGGTGTTGCAGGAGCTGGGCGTGCTTTCGTCGCGCCTGGTGGTGATGAGCGAACGTGGGCGGCGGATGCTCCAGGAGATCTACGGCATTCCGCAGGGAAAGATCGATCTCATTCCCCACGGCATTCTCGACGTTCCCTTCATCGATTCGAATTTCTATAAGGACCAATTTGGAGTGGAGGGGAAGCATGTCCTCCTCACCTTCGGCCTGTTATCGCCGAATAAGGGGATTGAAAATGTCCTGCGCGCGTTGCCGGAAGTCATTAAAAAATGTCCGAATCTGGTCTATATCATTCTCGGCGCGACGCATCCCCATCTGGTGCGCGAAAATGGGGAGGCTTACCGGTTGACGCTGGAGCGACTCGCCCAGGACCTGGGCATCAAGCGCCACGTCAGCTTTCACAATCGCTTTGTGGAATTGGAGGAGTTGAAGGTGTTTCTGGGCGTGGCGGATCTCTATATCACGCCTTACCTGAACGCGGCCCAAGCCACTTCCGGCACGTTGGCCTATGCGTTCGGCAGCGGCAAGGCCGTCATCTCCACCCCCTACTGGCACGCCGAGGAACTCCTCGCCGACGACCGGGGCGTGCTGGTGCCTTTCGGAGATTCCAAGGCGATGGCCGGCGCAATCATCGGATTGCTGCAGGACGATACCCGCCGCCACGCCATGCGCAAACGGGCTTACCTGCTCGGACGCGAAATGATCTGGAGCAAGACGGCGCAGCACTACATGGCGTCCTTCGCGCAGGCCCGCCGCAACTCGACCAGCCAATCCATTCGCCGCCTCGAGGTCAAAACGCTGGAAGAAGAGCGGCGGGAACTTCCCGATCTGCGTCTCGACCATCTCACGCGGATGAGCGACTCGACCGGGATGTTTCAGCACGCCATTTATTCATTGCCCGATTTTAACCACGGCTATTGCACCGACGACAACGCGCGGGCGCTGATCACCATGGTGTTGCTGGAGGAACTGGAGCTGGAAGAGGAGACGCTGCACCCGTTGGCGGAAACCTATGCGAGCTTCATGCAGTACGCGTTCGATCCGGACTTGAAACGCTTTCGGAATTTCATGAGTTTCGACCGGCGCTGGCTGGAAACGCACGGCTCGGAAGACAGCCAGGGCCGCGCGCTCTGGGCGCTGGGCACGTGCGCCGGGCGCTCCAGGCACCGGCATCTCCAGGCGTGGGCCGCCCAGATGTTCGAGCGCGCGCTGCCCGCCGCGCTCGACCTGCAATCGCCGCGGGCGTGGGCCTACACGCTGTTGGGCATCTATGAATATTTCCGCCGGCTGAGTGGAGATCGCCTGGCCGCGCAGGCCCGTGATTCGTTTACGCAAAGGCTGATCGACATCTTCGAAAAGAGCGCGACCGACGAATGGCCCTGGTTTGAGGAAAGTCTTTCCTATGCGAATGCCCTGTTGCCCCACGTCATGATCCTGAGCGGACGTTGGGCCGATAACGCCCGCGCTTTCAATATAGGACTTCGTTCGCTCGCTTGGCTGGTCTCGGTGCAGAAAGCGCCCGAGGGCCATTTTCGCCCGATTGGTTCGGCGGGATTTTATACCCGTGGGGGGAAGAGGGCGGATTTCGATCAACAGCCCATTGAGGCGCATAGCACGATCTCCGCGTGTCTCGAGGGTTATCGATCCACCGGCGATGCAAAGTGGCATGAAGAAGCCCGCAACGCCTTCGAGTGGTTCCTCGGCCGTAACGATCTGGGGCTTTCCCTCTACGATCCCAAAACGGGAGGATGTTGCGACGGTCTCCACATCGATCGCGTGAACCAGAACCAGGGTGCGGAATCGACCCTGGCCTATCTCATGGCGCTGAGCGAAATGGAATTGCTCGAACAGAATCTCAAAGCTTTCCAGAAACCGGAGCTTGAGACCGAGAACCTGAAGAATCATCGCCTGGTCCAGGCGTAGAAAGAATTTTTTCGATGAATGTAACGAGAACCGGAATTGTCCTGAAACCCGATCCGGCGCGCGTGCTTTTTCGCCCCTTCAATCTGCTGGGGGAGCAGCGTCCCTTGCGGATTCTTTCCCGGGTGCTGGCGCTGTCGGAGCCGGAGGTCGTCGCCTTGCTGATCGACGTGCGGACGGAATTTCATACGCGCCATCAAAAGCTGCTCGATTATTTCCTCACGCGGTTTGAGGCCGTCCGGCACATGCTACCGACGGACCAGCCCCTCTCCCATGAGCGCAAGCTTCTGATTGGCGCCTATTTCACCCACGAATATTCCCTGGAGGCGGCGGCGCTTTTTAATCCCTCCATCGTCCCGCATCCCGATCAAACGGGTTTGCCGGAGGGAGCCTTGCGCTTCGTGCTCAGCCTGCGGGCGACGGGCGAGGGGCATATTTCCTCGATTACCTTTCGCACCGGGACGATCGATTCCAAGGGGAACATCCAGGTCGATCACGCCACCCGCTATGTCACCGCGCCGGAACAGATTCCGCATCCCGCGTACGACAAGGCTATTTTTTTGCGCAAGATCGAGGAATTGGGCATTGCCGATGCCGTCTCCGAGGCGCTGCTGCGTAGCTTGAAGGAGAGCTTCACGATGGAGGAGCTCGAGCAGGAGATTCATTACCTCCGCCGCAATGCGCAGCATCGCAATACCGAGTTTGACCGCACGGCCAGCCGTGTGCTCAATCTGGCGAAATCGAATTATGAGGTGGTCTATAAGCCGGAGCAATCGCTCACGGAGCGGGTGATTATTCCCCATGCGCCCAACGAAGCCAACGGCATCGAGGATGCGCGCTTTGTCCGGTTCACGGAGGAAAATGGCGAGACTTCCTATATTGCCACCTACACCGCTTACGATGGGCGGGTGACCATTCCCCAGCTTTTGGAGACAAGCGATTTTCTTCGCTTCCGCATCAGCACGCTCAACGGCCCCGAGGTGCAGAACAAGGGGATGGCGCTGTTTCCGAAACGGATCAACGGTCGCTACGCCATGGTCTCCCGCCAGGATGGAGAGAATCTTTACCTCATGTACTCCGACGATCTTCATTTTTGGTACTCAAAGGAGCCTCTCCTCAAGCCCACTTATTCGTGGGAATTTCTGCAGATCGGCAATTGCGGTTCGCCGATTGAAACCGATGCCGGATGGCTCGTGCTCAGCCACGGGGTGGGCCCGATGCGCAAGTATTCCATCGGCGCTTTTCTACTGGATCTCGAGGACCCTTCGCGCGTCATCGGGCGGTTGACTCGCCCGCTCTTGAGTCCGGATGAATCGGAACGCGAAGGCTATGTGCCCAACGTAGTCTATAGTTGTGGCGCCCTGGTTCACGCCGGGATTCTGATCGTTCCCTATGCGATGTCGGACACCGCGAGTTCCTTTGCCACGGTTCCGCTGGCTGAACTTTTGGCGGCGATGCAGCCTTTATAAACTAGAACAATTCAAGGCGGGCGCGCTCTCGCATTTACTAATCGTGGCGCCTGGAGCTAATCCCTTGCACATGCCCACCCGGCGTTTTAAATTAGGGTTAATTTATTGTGATTATTTCCACTGAACCAATCGGCGGCATTCTTCAGAATTTCTGGACTTACTCCGGACAGGGAATTTGCCCGAAGGGCGTCCATATCACCTCGGAAATAATGTTAAATGAAATCGGATGAAGAAAACAGCCAACTGCCACCCTTGCACTTAAGCAACGCCGAGAGCATTCCTATTGTCCGAGATGGGGTCGAGCAGGAGCTCATTGAGGCCAAGGAAGAGCTGCAACGGAAGACCGGGGAACTGGAGCATTCTCTCGCGCTGTTACGGGCGACCCTGGATTCGACGGCGGATGGAATCCTGGTCCTTGATGAGGGCGGCCGGATTGCGGACTTCAATCGAAAGCTGGTGAAAATGTGGGGTCTTCAGGCCGAGGACCTGAAGGCGATGGATGTGGGAAAACTGAGAAATCTCGTTTCAGGCCAGATCAAGGAATCCTGGCTTTTCCTTCAATCCACGCCGGCAAACGAAAGCTTCGATCTGTTGGAGTTAAAGGACGGCCGGCTTTTTGAGCAGTTCTCGCAAAAACAACGTGTGCAGGACCGGAGTGTGGGCCACGTCTGGTCCTTTCGAGATGTCACCGAACGTAAACGAACCGAGGATGCCCAATATCAGCTGGCCGCCGTGGTTGAATCTTCGGACGATGCCATCATCAGTAAAACTCTCGAAGGCGTCATCACCACGTGGAATAGCGGGGCCGAACGGCTATTCGGCTATACGGCCCGGGAAGCGATCGGCCAGCCGATCTTTATGCTCATCCCCGCCGAGCTGCAGAAGGAGGAGCCGACCATCCTGGAGCGACTCAAGAGAGGGGAGCGAATCGAGCATTACGAGACGATCCGAGTGCGAAAGGATGGGAGTCGCCTCAACATCTCCCTGACAGTTTCCCCGGTTAAAGACAGCCGGGGAAAGATCGTGGGCGCATCGAAAATCGCCCGCGACATTACGGATGAAAAACGGAGGCAGGATGCACTCCGCGAAAGTGAATTGCGCTTTCGCGTCCTGGCCGATTCCGCTCCCATGCTCATCTGGGAATCCGATGTTGGCGGGGGTTGCCGTTATTTCAATAAAACTTGGCTGAATTTTGTGGGCCGCACTCTTGAGCAGGAAGCCGGAAACGGCTGGCTGGAAAGCATTCATCCCGAGGATCTCAAACGTTTCCTGGAAACTTATACACTTTCGTTCGATGCCCGCCAAACATTCGAGATGGAGTATCGCATTCTCCATCGCTCGGGAGAATATCGGTGGCTCTTGAACCAGGGAACGCCGCGCTTCGGGCCCCAGGGCACTTTTCAAGGTTACATCGGAGCGGGGGTGGACATTACGGATAGCGTCAGGGCAAAGGAAACCCTCGCCGAACGGGGAGAGGATTTGGAAAGACTCGTGAACGAACGAACGGCGTCGCTCCGGGAGGCGGTCGCCCAGATGGAGGAATTCTCCTATAGCGTTTCCCACGATCTGCGCGCGCCTCTGCGTGCGATGCAGGGTTACGCCACCGCCCTGCTGGAGGATTATCAGGCCCAGCTCGATGGGGAGGTGCAGGAATATTTGGAAAGAATTGTAAGTTCCTGCCAGAGAATGGATCGACTTACCCGGGATGTCCTTGTCTATAGCAAGATTCCCCAGGCAGCCATGGAACTCAAAACCGTATCCGTGGAACGGGTGGTCTCGGATATCGTCCAGCAGCATTTTGATTCCAAGTCGCAGACCGTCATCGTCGTGGAGAGGCCTTTGTTCAACGTGAAGGCGAATGAGTCTTTTCTTTCTCAGGCCGTCTCCAATTTGATCGCTAACGCGGTTAAATTTGCTTCGCCCGGGAAACCCGCCCAGGTGCGAATTTGGACGGAAGCGAATGAAGGTCAGGTTCGCCTGTGGGTTGAAGACAATGGAATCGGAATCAAACCCGAACATCAGGCCCGCATCTGGGGCATGTTCGAACGCATCCATCCCCAGCATCTCTACGAAGGGACGGGCATAGGATTGGCGATCGTGCGGAAAACCGTCGAACGAATGAACGGCACGCTTGGAGTGATCTCGGATGGCCGGAACGGCAGCAAATTCTGGATTCAATTGCAGGCCGATAAAAAGTGAAGTAAGAGGAATCAGACATGAGGATGAGTTCAAGCTGGACGCTTTTATTAGTGGAAGATGATCCCAACGATGTCTTTCTCATGAAGCGCGCTTTGAAGAAGGCGGAGATTCCCAACGTGCTAAAAATCGCCTCTGACGGGCAGGAGGCTGTCGATTATCTTTCCGGCATCGGACCGTTTTCGGATCGAACGCGGTACCCGCTGCCTGCGTTGATCTTCCTCGATTTGAAGTTGCCTTATAAGAATGGGTTTGAAGTCCTTCAGTGGATTCGCTCCAACCCGGCTTTGGAAACGGTCATTGTGGTCGTGCTGACCTCCTCTTCCGAAGAGAAGGACATCGAGCAAAGCTATCGCCTCGGGGCGCGATCGTTCCTGGTCAAACCGCCGACCCAGCAAATGCTGGTCGAACTGGTGGAATCCTTGAAGGGTTATTGGCTGAAGCACAACGAATTTACCTTCCCTTCGCGCGAGATCGCCGATTCCTGATTTTCATGCATGGAGTTCGCGGAGTCCTGGCCGCGACGGAAAATCGTCGTCCGGGAAGAGAGATTGGCGTTATGATCGCCGGACAAAATCATGCCTTCGATCACCAACATTGCCGCCTATCGCTTTGCCGCGCTGGGAGAGCTGAAAGTGCTGCGGACGCGTTTGATCGAGCAGTGTCGCGCTTGGGGTTTGAAGGGCACCATTCTGCTCAGTCCCGAGGGAATCAATCTCTTCGTCGCCGGCAGCGAAAAAGCCGTGGGGCATCTCCTGGCCGAACTGCGCGCCATTCCGGGGTTGGAGGATTTGCATCCGAAAATCAGCGCGAGTACGCATCAGCCTTTCAATCGCATGCTGGTTCGAATCAAGAAAGAGATCATCGCGTTCGGCGTGGAAGGCATCCAGCCGGAGCAAAAGACGTCGCGCAAGATTGCCGCGCAGACGCTGAAACAATGGCTGGACCAAGGGCAGGCGGTGACGCTGCTGGACACGAGGAACGATTACGAAGTGAAGCTCGGCACTTTCCATGGAGCGAAGGTTTTGGGCCTGGACCATTTCCGTGATTTTCCCGCCGCGGTGCAAAAGCTTCCGGAGGAAATGAAGGCGGAGCGGATCGTCATGTTTTGCACGGGCGGGATTCGTTGTGAAAAGGCCGGGCCTTATCTGGAAAAGGAAGGATTTACCGACGTCTTCCAGCTCGACGGCGGCATTCTGAAATATTTTGAGGAATGCGGTGGCGCGCATTATCGCGGCGAATGTTTTGTCTTCGATCAGCGGGTGGGAGTCGACCCAGCGTTGCGCGAGACGCAGAGCGAGCAGTGCTACGCGTGTCTCACGCCGTTGACTTCGGCGGATCAAAAGGATGCCCGCTACATGGCGGGCAAGACGTGTCCCTACTGTTTCGCCACTTCCGAACAGAGGATGGCGGAGACGATCGCCATGCGGCATGAGCAAATTCGTCGTGCGACCATCCCCTTGCCCGGATCCATTCCCTACGATAATCACAAGCCCGTCCTGGTTTCAGCCGAATGGGAAGGCGTGACGCTGCTCGATTTTTTGAGCGGCGTTTTAAAACACGTGCCCCGCGGCGAATGGGAAGACCTCTGCCGGATGGGGCGTTTGCTCGATCAGGAAAACAGGCCAGTCGCGGCCGATCATTTCGTCCGGGCGGGGGAGCGCTACTTTCTTTTGCAGCCCGGGCTGGTCGAACCCGAGGTGAGCGCCGATCTGCAGGTCGTCCATGAGGACGAAGCCGTTCTCGTGTTAAACAAGCCGGCTCCGCTGCCTGTGCATCCGAGCGGGCGATTCAACCGCAATACGCTCGAGTATATTTTGCACCAAGTCTACCATCCCCAGAAACCTCGGGCGGCCCATCGACTTGACGCCAATACAACGGGCCTGATTATTTGTGCGCGGACGCGCTATTTCGCCGGAATTCTGCAGCCGCAATTCGAACGGGGCGAAGTGCAAAAAATCTACCTCGTGAAGGTCGTCGGCCGCCCGGAATGGGATCAGCAGATTTGCGCTGCCGCCATCGGCCGCGAGCCCGGTGAAATCGGTCTGCGCGAAATTGATGTCGAAGCCGGACTGCCCGCCAAAACCGAATTCAAGGTGCTCGCGCGCCTGAGCGACGGGACGACGCTGCTTGAAGCACGCCTGCTGACGGGACGCACCAATCAGATTCGTCTCCATCTCCGTCATCTCGGCTTTCCCGTTTTGGGTGATCCCGTTTATCGGGAGGGGCGGCCGGTCAACGCCAAGCAGACCTTGGGCTTGAATGATCCGCCACTCCATCTTCATGCCTGGAAGCTTTCGTTCCTCCATCCCTTGACCGGGGAACGGATGCATTTTGAAGCCGACCCTGGAAAGAAATTCATGCCGGAACCAACTCAAACGGGATGAGGCATCGATCGGGAGAGGCGGCGACCTGAATGAGGGCGGCCACCATATCTCCCGGTTGGATTTCTTGCATCACTTGTGCCAAATCAAGGTCTTCAGGGCCAGCGCAAGATTCTCCAGTGAGACTTCCCTTAAAGATCTTTTCCGCCCTCCCCCGGGTTGGGAGTGCAATATTCCTTGGTAGGAATAACGAGGTGTTTCGCTCAATGCTTCTGGCGGAGCCTCTCCTGGAGATAGAGCCGCGTCATTTCGTGTAATTCCGTCAATGCGCCGGAACGGGCCTCGCCCTCCAGTTTCGCGTTGAGCGCGCTCACTGTCTTCATGTTGTACAATACGATGACGGCCATGTTCCCTGCCATCTTGGGGCTGAGTCGGGGTGACCGTAGTCTCAGCGTCTGAGCAATACGCCGGAGCACGGCGTCGCGAAATTCGCCCCGTCTCGCCGACCAATCCGAGTGAGCTTCCAAGAGAGCCCGAATGGCCAGCTTTTCTCCGTGAAGGTCCACGATGAGGGAGAGCAGGGCCCCTGTCAGATCCTTGATCGACAAGATTTTTATCTGGACGTTAGTTTTCTCAAACGCCTCGTCGATGAGTTTATGAAATCGCTGGATCAGCGCGTCGGCGAGCACTTCCTTATTCGGGAAGAAGCGATAGAGCGAGCCGATGGGCGCGCCAGCCTTGGAGGCTATTTCCGCCATCGTTGCGGCCTGAAATCCTTTTTCCGCAATTACCGCCGCGCCGGCCTCCATCAAGGCGGCGACGCGCAATTTGCCGTGACGGCGCTGGGGCTCGAGCGCGATGCGCCCTGTGTTGGATCTTGACTTATTTGAGCTCATCCTCAACTATCTCCTTATGCGAGCCTATCCTCACCTATGAAACAAGCTTCTGCCAGAAGAAAGGACGAATTCGCGGAGATTTACCTCCTGACTGAAAGCCAAACAGCCAATCCAAAACGATAATCCCATGATCACCACGCTTGACCCCAAGACCGCCCTCATCGTCATCGACCTGCAAAAAGGCATCCTGTCTTTTCCGACCGTCCAACCCATCGCCGAGATGGTGGAGCGCGCCGCGGCCCTGGCTGACGTGTTCCGCCAACGCGGGCTGCCCGTCGTGCTCGTGAATGTGACTGGCGGGGCCCCGGGCCGGGCAGAGCAGTCTCGGCGCCTCGGAGAATTGCCCGCCGGATGGGCCGACTTCGCGCCGGAACTGAATCAGCAGCCGGAGGATTTCGTTGTGACCAAGCGAACGTGGGGCGCATTTACCAATACAGAGCTGGAGGCGCATTTAAAAAAGCTGAACGTGACGCAGGTCGTAATTCTTGGCGTCGCCACCAGTGCCGGAGTGGAATCGACCGCGCGCCACGCCCACGAATTGGGGTTCAACGTCACGCTCGCGGTTGACGCCATGACGGACATGAATCTTGATGCGCACAACAATAGTATCGCCCGGATCTTTCCGAAGCTGGGCGAAACTGGCACGACTCAAGAAATCGTCGATGTTTTGACGGGGTCGAATAAGTCCCTGAATTCGGCAGGTCCAGTGTGAACCTTCGTTGGTTGGGCCAACTTTTGCGAGGGGTACGGGCGGGAGATCGTCATTCGATTGCGAACCATCCCGCATTGAATGGCGTTCCGGAAACGATTTCCATCGAGAGCGCATGGTTCCTGAATGGTGGGCATATGCCCCTCCCATCCGCGGGCATTGGCCTCGGGGAAAACATTTCTCCGCCATTCACCTGGAGCGGCATCCCGCCGGAGGCCGCCGAGTTGGCGCTCATCATGGAGGACCTGGATGTGCCGCTGCCCCGCCCCATCGTGCATACGTTTGTCTATGGAATATCTCCAGACCGCAGGGGCATCGAGGAAGGAGCGCTAAAGGTAGGATCAAAAGATTTGGGCTTCGGAAAAAATCTCTTAGGCATGCAGGGATACGTGGGGCCGGGGCCAATACCCGGACACGGGCCCCATCGTTATGTCTTCCATCTTCTTGCCCTCAAGCGCCAGACCCGATTTCAATCGCCGCCTGGCTTGAAAGCATTCTGGAAGGAGATCTCCGGAACCGTGATCGCGCATGGACATCTGGTCGGAGTATATGAACGGTGAAGGGCACCTTTCGGTCGCTCAAAAGTTTCAACTATCGGGTCTGGGCGGGTGGCGCGATCGTGTCCAATGTGGGCACGTGGATGCAGCGCACCGCGCAGGACTGGATCGTCCTCACCCAGCTGACGCGCCATAATGCCACTGCCGTCGGCGTGGTCATGGCGCTTCAGTTTGGGCCACAAGTTCTTTTGCTGCCCCTAACCGGGTTTGCGGCCGATCATCTCGATCGGCGAAAACTCCTGATCGCCACCCAGGCTTCCATGGGAGCGCTGGCCCTCGGATTAGGCCTGCTTACCATCACCGGGCTTATTCAATTGTGGCACGTGTACCTCTTTGCGTTCCTGCTCGGATGCGTCACGGCGTTCGATGCGCCGGCCCGCCAGACCTTCGTCTCGGAGTTGGTCGGTGAGGCGGATTTATCAAATGCGGTGGGGTTGAATTCCACCTCATTTAACGCCGCGCGGATGATCGGCCCGGCCATCGCCGGCGTCCTTATCGCCACCGTGGGATCCGGGTGGGTTTTCCTGATCAATGCGATCTCGTTTGCCGCCGTGCTTTGCTCGCTGAGTCTCCTGCGTGTCGGGGAACTTCACCTGCATCATAAAGCTGTCCGCACCCGCGGAAGTCTCGCCGAAGGCTTTCGTTATGTCTGGAAACGACCTGACCTGAAAACCATTCTGCTCATGCTGTTTTTGATCGGCACGTTTGGGATTAACTTCCCCATCTTTATCTCGACCATGTCGGTGACCGTCTTTCACGCTGGCGCGCGCGAATATGGATTGCTCACTTCAATCATGGCAATCGGATCTGTCACCGGCGCGCTTCTCTCCGCCAGACGAGAGAAGCCTCGCCTCGACCTTCTGTTCATCAGTGCGGCGATCTTGGGATTCGGCTTCGCGCTTGCCGCGGTCATGCCGAACTATTGGCTCTTTGGTCTGGCCCTCATCGTCATCGGCGTGTCCGCGCAAACCTTTACTACTTCCACGATCAGCCTGGTGCAACTATCGACCGAACCGGTTATGCGTGGGCGCGTGATGGCCCTGCTCCTCGCCATTGCCCTGGGCGGCACGCCCATCGGCGCGCCTTTTGTCGGCTGGGTGGCAGACACGTTTGGCCCACGTTGGGCGCTGGGCGTCGGCGCCGCCGCTGGTTTCACCGCAGCGATTGTCGGCATTCGTTATCTGAGAAAGCATCGTCGTCTGCGCGTGCGCATGGATGCGGGCCGTCTCCGCTTCAGTTTTGACGGCGGCCATCCCATGCCCGGCCTTCATCCTTCCAAGCCGCCCCTCGTCGAGGAAGAAGCCGTGTCTGTCGCTGAGACTAAAGGATGACTAAAGCCCACCGGGACCAAAAACGCCTGCAGCGAGCATTGTCAAAGGGAGGCCGGCTGGAATAGGGTCGTGAGATGGATCGCCCTTTTTTTTCTGCGGCAATTTGGATAAGTGCGATTTTTGTTATCGCGAATCTTTCCTCCCATGCCGCCGTGCCGACGCCGCCGACGTTGAAGGAAGCCTATGGACCATTTTTCGCGGTCGGCGCGGCGATTCCCGCCGCGAGTCTGACGCCGGATGAGCAAAAACTTCTCCAGGATAACTTCACCAATGTGACCCCGGAGAGTTGCATGAAGCCGGCGCCCACCGAACCGGAAGAAAACACCTACACCTTCCAGAAGGCGGACGCCTTTGTCGGCAATGCGGAAAAGAACCGGCAAAAAATTAACGGGCATTGCCTGGTCTGGGACAACACGTGCCCCGATTGGTTTTTCCTCGATCAGGGAAAACCAGCGGGACGGGAGCTGGTGCTAAAGCGGATGGTCGATCATATCACGACCGTGATGACGCATTTCAAGGGACGCATCGCCAGCTGGGATGTGGTCAATGAAGCCCTGGCCAATGATGCGGAATATCTGAAACCGACCCGATGGGAAAAAGCCCTCGGTGACGATTACATTGCCGAGGCCTTTTCAGCCGCGGCGAAGGCCGATCCCCAGGCTGAGCTTTACTATAATGATTATAATATCGAAAGCCCCGTCAAGAGGGCCAAGGCGGTGCGGTTGATCCGCGACCTGAAGAAGTAAAATATTCGGATCGATGGAATCGGGATCCAGGGACACTGGCAGCTGGATAAAATTCCTTACCAGGATCTGGAGGACTCGATCGTGGCATTTCATCAGGAGGGCCTCAAGGTCATGATCACCGAACTCGATCTGGACGTGGTGCCCAGGCAGGCGCCGGGCGCGGATCCTTCGCTTCACGAGCAGAATAACAGTAATCCCTATCCCAACGGATGCCCGCCGGAGTTGCTACAGCGCCAGGCCGAACAATATGCGCGGCTCTTCGCTTTATTCCGGAAGCACGCGGGCCAAGTCAGCCGGGTAACCTTCTGGGGGCTGGACGATGGCCGCAGCTGGTTGAATCACTGGCCCCGCGAACGGACCAACTATCCGCTGCTTTGGGATCGGGCGGCCCGGCCGAAGCCCGCTTTGGCGGCGGTTCTGGCCGAGGCCCGGAAGTGATCGATGCCCGATGGCCGGCTTTCCAAATTTAATTTTGCGGTCTGACGATCTTTCCGAGGGTCAATAGCTGTGAGCTAATTTTCAATCCCGCTTTTTGCGCGGAGGAGGGATTGATTTCGAAGCGGACTTTTCCTCCCTGAAGGTAGAAATTGATCATGCCTCCCTCCTGGTCGAAGCCGTCGATCTCGCTGACCATGAGGACGGGTGAAGAGCTCGTTTCGGACAGGATTTCGGCAACATGCCCTTCCTCCGATTTACTGATAAAGATGATCTGGCAGTCCTTCAGGCCGTCGAAGCCCGACGCGTGGCGAATCACTAATGGGCGATGATCGATCATCTCGCCGCGCACCATTTCATCCAGGGATCCGTCGAAGGGATCGTCGCCTAGAATGCCGATGCAAAATGGCGTATGGCCCGGTGGGAAAGCCGTGTCGGGCCATTGGACGAATTGGGTGAAGTTATAGAGGAACGCGGCCTTGATCTGATATTCCTTGGACTGCGCCTGGGCGCTACTCGCCCCGAGTTGGATGAAGCCCAGGATCAGGAATAGCCAGTGGAATGAACATGCCCGCCGCTCAAGGCAGAGCGGGGAAAAACGATGCGGCCTTGCCAGCTTAAATTGGGGAACCCCGAGGGTGGAACCTAGAAGTGCCATGCAATTTTTCCATACACGCTGCGCTCAATTTCCACCTGCGTGGCATTCGGAAAACCATACTCCGGATGCTGGTCGTGCAGGAGATTCTGTCCAACCACGGAGATCTCGAGGTTCTTGGTGGGATGCCACGCCAAGCGGGTCTCGAGTTCAAAATAGCTCGGCACGGTCGCGGCGTTGGCCCCGTTGTTGATCGTGAGGCTATCGACCCAGCGCAAACCGGCATCGAATTCCAGGTTTTGAGGCAGGTCCATGGAGGACCGGAAGGAAAATTGATTTTCGGGATCAGCCGTTTCGTTCAAACCGTTGGTGAAATCCACCTCCCCCGGCTTGACGTGGATATGCTCCTTGAGAAAATCGTAACCGGCGTGCAGCCGCCACCAGTCGAGCATTTGGTAATCGGCGCTGACCTCCACACCGTAAGTTTCACCCTCAAGATTGTTTTGCAGATAGATGGGAAAGCCGAAAGGAGCGCTCGGAGTCGTACTCCGGATATTGTTGTAGTCGTTATAATAGGTCGAAACCGAGCCGGACAGGCGGGAGCCCAGTTGAGCGCGGTATCCCAACTCATAGGCGATCAACGTTTCGGAAGTGAAGCTCGTCGTGCCCGTCAGCAGGCTCCCAGGCAGCGGCGACGGGAGCCCGGTGGGCTCCTCCAGATCATGGTCAATGCGTGAGGGCGTCCGGACGGCGCGTGAGACCGCGGCCCAGATCATTTGCCTGGGGGTAACGTTCCATTGCACCCGGCCGCTCGGTTCAAATTCGAAGCCGGTATAATCGTTGTGTTCCACCTTTGACCCCAAGGTGAAGAACAGATCATCCTGGATCTTGATTTGATCCTGCACAAAAGTGCTGAAAAGATTCTGGTCCAGGGTGGGCGGGTCGAAGGCCAGCGTGGGCGCATTGTCATCCACGTCGTGGGTGAAACGATACCCCGCGCCCCAGGTAATCTGATTACGATCACCGATGCTGAAGTGATGTTGAAAATTGAGATCGTACGTGTCGAGGTCGTCGGAAAAAATGCCGCTCGGTTCGAAGGTGACTCCCGAGAGGTCGAAGGCGCCTTCTGGTTCGGAGAGATTGGTCCGGTCGTAGTACATCTGCAAGGTCATGTCGGAATCGGTCGAGAAAGTGTGGGTCCAGCGACCAATAATATTGCCCCCGCTTTCCACATCCGTTCCCGGCGCGGCCACACTTCCCGCGGCGCCGTTATAATAGTCCCCCTGCAGGGTGAACTTGTCATCCGAAGGGCCGCCGGTATCGATGCGAAATCCACCCTTGCCCTGACTCCAGGAATCGGTCGCGGGAGCTCCGTCGGCGAAGACTTCGTTATTGCGATCGAAATAGGTTCCGTAGACGCGAAAGTAAACGTTGGGAGCCAGCGTGCCGCCGTAACGAATGGCGCCGGAGTCGCGCAGTTCGGACCCACCTGCCCCTTCCATATACCATCCCTGCGTCTCTTCCGCGCTCTTGGAAATAATGTTAATCACGCCGTTGACGGCGTTTGCGCCCCAGAGCGTTCCTCCCGGTCCGCTGACCACCTCGATTCGGTCAAGGTCCTCCAGCATGACGGTCTGCGCATCCCAAATAACCCCGGAGAACAGCGGGGAGTAAACCGTCCGGCCATCGATCAGGACCAGAAGCTTGTTGGAGAGATTTGCATTGAAACCACGGGCGCTGATATTCCAGTCGTGGGAATTGTCCTGGGCGACTTCCAGATTATCCGCCAGTCGCAACGCTTCCGGGAGACTGGAGGCGCCGGAGCGGCGAATTTCATCATTCGTAATGATCTGGATCGAAGCTGGAGCCTGTCCGTAGGGCTGAGGTTCCTTGGCGACGGAGGTCACTTCCTGGTCCATCAACTCGGTAAGACTCATCTTTTTGTAGAGTTCCGGTCCGGTGGAATCCGTGGGCGCTTTCGGCTGGTTCGATGCCGTCGGCAGACCGGCCGGTGTCCCCGGGGTGTCAGCCTTGGATTTGGCTGGAACGCCCGACGGTGCGGGCGACTGGGGCGGAGAAGTGACCTGAGCCGGGGGCAATTGCTGCGCATGCAGCGACGACAGCGACAGGGTTAGCCCTGCGATGAGGCTTTTTTGACCGGCGTATCCGCGCAGAAGCGGTCTTCCAAACCATCTCATGAGTGGAGCCTCCGGATTCCATCGATTGGGAAAAGTGCCGCGGCAAGACTTCCCTCGCATGGGAAATAAAAAACTCGCCCGGACTCCGAATCGATAGGAGATATTGGCATCTCTATATTTTAATGTACGTCATTATTAGGCACTAGTTGAGGCGAAAATAACGATCAAATCAACATCAGCAAGAATTTTTTGACTAGGGCCAAATGCCTTCCCTCGCCGCCGATTTCGTTCTAAAAACGAATCTTCGCAAGCCAAGATGCGTGGTTCGAAACGTCTGAGGTCAGCTTATGCCTAAAATTACTGCGATACTAGGTATTTTACCTAGACAGGAAAGGCTTCAAACGGTCTGCCCGTCTTGGGGTTGAGCGGATAGACTGGTTCGATTTCAAAATAGATTCATGACATGAAGTGGCTGCAAAATCTCCCCATCCATCAAAAACTGACGCTGGTTATCTTGCTGATCTGCTCCGTCGTGCTTTTGCTCGCCTGTGGAGTGCTTGCCGCCTACCAGGTTTTCGATTTTCGACGCGCCATGGTCAACGATACGAAGGTCCTGGCCGATGTGCTGGCCAAGAATACGCAGGCCGCCCTGGCCTTCCAGGACCAGCGCGCGGCGCAACAGACATTGCTTGCACTTCAGGCTGAACCCGCCGTGATCGCCGCCCGTCTCTACGATGAAAGGGCCAATCGATTTGCCGACTATATCCGGGAAGGACGTCATATGGAATTGCCGAGCGAGCCCTCCCTGGATGGAGCTCGATTTGAGGCCGATTCGCTGGTTATTTTCCGGCCGATCTTTTTGAACGACCGGCGCATTGGCACGATTTACCTGCAGACGAGCCTGGACGGAATGTATGAACGGCTGAGCGTATTCGTCGGCGTCGCCGTCCTGGCTCTGGTGGGTTCGGTGCTCGTGGCCCTCGCGCTTTCCTCCTGGCTGCAAAGGCCGATCTCGCAGCCCATTCTTGCGCTCGCCAACACGGCCCGTTTCATTGCCAGGGACAAAGATTACACCGTGCGCGTGCCAACGCAGGGACACAATGAAATCGGCCTGCTGACGGGCGCGATCAATCAATTGCTCGCCAGCATTGAAGAGCGGGACACGGCTTTGCGCATGACGAACGAGT
>JAMFSY010000101.1 GCA_026225555.1 Methylacidiphilales bacterium | reverse complement strand
TGCATCGGGACAAGGCGGCGCAACTGGTGGCCGAGCGGGAAAGGCGCGCCTTCACCGGCCTGGGCGATCTCCTCACGCGGGTCGCTCTTCATAAAGCGGAGCGCCGGGTGCTCGCGAAAATCGGGGCCTTGAATTTTCTCAGCGATCATCGCCGGACGGCGTTGTGGGAGGTCGAATCGATCTTCGATGAGGAAGATCTTTTTTCCCACCTGGATGGCAAGAGGCACACCATTCCTCTTGTGCCGATGAATCCCATCGAACGCCTGCAAGCCGATTACGGCGGAACCGGTGTCACCACAGGACCGCACCCCCTGCAGTTTTTGCGCGCCCATCTGCCCCACATCACGCGGGCGAGTGACTTGCCGCAGAAGCAGCATGGACAGCCGGTGACGATTGCCGGAATGGTCATTTGCCGCCAACGCCCCGGCACGGCCAAGGGCAACGTCTTCATTAGCCTCGAAGATGAAACCGGCGTATCGAATGCTTTTGTCCGCAGTGACCTTTTCGAGAAGTTGCGGCTGGTCATCACCCAGGAGCCATTCCTGGAAATCGAAGGTTTTCTTCAAAATCAGGAAAATGTTCTCTCTGTCTTCGCCCGTGACATCCGCGCCCTTGAAGCTCCCTCGCTCCCCTTTGCCGAGTCCTATGACTTTCATTGAAACCAAATTTCAACCCGCCTATTTTCTTGTCTCCTTCCCCGTCACTCACATGCTGGGAAAGTGCAGATAAACCGCCGCCATATGAGCGGAAGATGGTTGTTCTCCGTGGTCGTTCTTGGCTTGGGCGTGTTCTTCTTTCTGATCCCCGGTATTCGACTGGCTTGTGACCTGAACGATCCCGCCTTGACCTCGGTGAAAATCCCTCACGCGGCGTGGCGCTTATATCGAAATCTCACGCCTCTTTATGCCAAGTGGGCGCGTGAGCGGCTTGCTTCAGGACGAGTTTCCCAAGGCGGTGCGGAGGATGTTTCGGGAACGGAATGGCCTCTTTTCGGCAGCGTCTTTTATCTCTGGTCGTTGGAATCGCTGCAACAATCGTGGCAGGCAGACCCGACCCAGGCCCCGATGGCCCCGGTCCTTTTCGCCCGTCCGGCCATCGAGGCCGCAGTCGATCTGGTCATGGACCCCAATCAGGCGGCATGGGTGAGGCAATATTGGGGTGACGGTTATCTCCATCGGCAGGACCTGTTTTATCGCTTTCTCCAAATCTCGGCGATGACGTCCTACACCCATTTGACCGGCAATCCCCGCTATCTGCCGCAACTTCGCGATCAGGTTGAAACGTTAAGCGCGGAAATCGATGCCTCGCCCAGCGGTTGGCTGGAGGATTATCCCGGCCAATGTTTTCCCACGGACGTCATCGGAGCCATCGCTGCGATTCATCGGGCCGATGATGTTTTAAAGACCGATCATTCCGCTTTTGTACAACGCGCTCTGCGGGGATTTGTACCACCGCACACCGACGATCTGGGGCTTCCGCCTTACAACGGGAACGCCGCCCGTGGTGTTTCCCTGAGCCAGTCCCGAGGGTGCGGCAACTCTTTCGCGTTCATCTTCACGCCGGAGATTTGGCCCGCAGCTTCGCGCGCCTGGTATCAAAATTACGAAGACCATTTCTGGCAACATCGCATGGGCCTGGTGGGATTTTGCGAATTTCCCCGGAACACTCCGCCCTCCAATATTTCGATGGACGTTGATTCAGGTCCCCTTATTTTCGGATTCGGTTTTGCCGCCTCCGCGTTTGGTGTGGGGACCGCGCGCGCCCAAGGCCGAATGGACGAGGCCGGTCCTTTAACTGCGGAAATGCTGGTGAGTTTGTGGCCCGTCGGCAGTGAGACTTTACTTTTGCCTCGGCTGCTTTCGAATGCCACCGACGCTCCCTATTTGGGCGAAGCAGGTATTCTTTTCAGTCTGACCCGGCTCCCGGTTGATGGCGTTGGGAAAAATTGCCTTACCGTTTTGACTCCATTCGTCTGGGTTGTGATGGCCCTCTACTTCGGTTTGGCGCTGCTCTTCGCGTCGCCCTTTCTGCAGCTCTTATGGAACCGGGTGGGGCGAAGACCCAAACTTGCTCTTGGGCGTTAGTTAAGTTTAACTCTTAGGGTGCAAGACCGCCTTTGGCTTTTCCTGGCGACGCTCGGCTACCTCGCCAGCGCCGGATGGGGACTTTATGCCCTCGGCTCGCGGCGACCCGTGGCCAACCGTTGGTCGATCCTTTTTATCAGCGTGGGCTTCGCCTTTCATACCCTTTTTCTTCATCAACGCGGGGAGGCGATCCAGCATTGCCCGATCACGAATCTTTTTGAGACGCTCGCCTTTTTTTCCTGGTCGCTGGTGCTGACTTATCTGGTGGTCGGGCCGGCCTATCGTATGTCGATCCTCGGAGCCTTTACCGCGCCCGTCGTTTTCCTGATTAATTTCTTCGCTCTCGCCGCGGCTTCTTCCATCGACCTGCCCAGTGCCATGCCGCATCTCGGCTGGCAACTGGAGCTCCACGCCACGCTCGCTTTGCTGGGATTAGGTGTCTTGGGTGTCGCTGCGCTGGCGGGACTGGCGTATCTGATCCAGGAACGCCAATTGAAGCGGCGCGCGCTGACCTCCTGGTTCTATACGCTGCCCAATGTGGGACGTCTGGAATTGGTCCAGCAGCGGGTGCTCATTTGGGGCTTCGCGATTTTCTCGGCGGGTGCGGCCCTGGGCTTTTTCATCCCGCACCAGAATTCCGAGGACTGGGTCAAGATTGTCTGGTCGGGCGTGGTCTGGAGTCTCTATGCCGCGCTGGTCCTGGTCCTTTGGCTGGGAAGGCTCAGTCATAAGAAAACCGCTCTCCTTTCCGTGGCGGGCTACGTCTTTATTTTGCTGACTTTCTGGGGCATCGATTCCCTGAGCGAGGCGCATGTTTTTCCGCACGAGGGATAGAGATCGATGAGCACCCAACTGATTTGTGGCGGATTGACCTTCGAAGGCGCGCCGGTGGAATTGCGGGAGAAAGTGGCCTTTCGCGATGCCCAATTGCCTGAGGCGCTGGTGGGAATGAAGAAGGCGCTCGGCTTGCGCGAAGCGGTGCTTGTTTCCACCTGCAACCGGGTCGAGTATTTCGGTGAAACGGAGCAGCCCGATTTTGCCGCAGCGGCGTGGCCTGATTTCCTGCGCGGCTTTCACGGCATTCCAGATGATTTTCAACCGCTCTCGTTTCAATTGCGCGGCACTCCCTGTGTGGAACATCTTTTTGCGGTGGCCTCGGGACTTAAATCGATGGTGGTGGGCGAGACCGAAATCCTCGGCCAGCTCAAGGATGCCTATGACGTCGCGCGGGTGCAGGGCCAGACCGGCAAATGGCTGAACCGCCTTTTTCAATCTTCCTTCGCGGCGGCCAAGTCGGTCCGTTCACGCACCGGGATTACGCGCGGCAGCGTCTCGGTGGGTTCGGTCTCGGTCGAACTGGCGGAAAAGATTTTCGGCGACTTGAAGGCTTGCCGGGTCATGGTGATCGGCGCGGGCGATACCAGCGAGAAGACGGCCCGCTCGCTGCTTAGCCACGGCGTCCGCTCGTTGCTCGTGGCGAACCGGACCTTCGACCGCGCTGGGGCGCTGGCCACGCAATTGGGTGGTGAAGCGGTGCGCTGGGAGGAGTGGGAGAACCGGGCGGTGGAGATCGATATTATGATCAGCTCCACGAGCGCGCCGCATTACGTGCTCACTTCGGACAAACTTTCGGCGTTGCTGAAGCGGCGCGCGCGGCGGCCTCTCTTCCTGATTGATCTCGCCGTGCCGCGCGATTTCGAGCCCTCCATCAATTTACTCGACGATGTTTATCTCTACGATATCGATGATCTGCAATCGATCGCCCAGGCCCATATGCGCGAACGTCAGACAGAGGTCAGCCGTAGCGTGGAAATTCTCAAGCCGCATGTCGAACGCTACATGGCCTGGGCGGAGCGTCAGACTCGGGACGGTGCCAGCGGCGCCGGGACAGGACTGGTCCCGGCATGATCCCGGTTGTTCTGGGCACGCGGGGCAGCCCGCTCGCGCTCGCGCAAACCAAGATGGTCATGACCTCGCTCAAGCGCGCGTGGCCCTCCCGCAATTTCGAGATTCATATCATCAAGACGCAGGGCGACCGGCTTTCGGAAAACGCACTGAATCCAGGAGAGCACCTGGAAAAGGGACTCTTCACAGCGGAACTGGAACGAGCGCTGTCGGCCGGTCAGATCCATCTGGCGGTGCATAGCTTAAAGGATCTGCCCACGGAAATGCCCAAGGGCTTTGTTCTCGCGGGTGTGCCGCAGCGGGCCGATGCGCACGATATGCTGATCACCCGGGGCGAGAAGACCCTAAAGGAATTACCGCCCCACGCACAGATTGCGACGGGAAGTCCACGCCGTTTCGCGCAGCTTTTGCGTCAGCGTGGCGATTTTCAAATCGTGGATATCCGGGGCAATATCGATACGCGCCTGCGCAAGTTTCGCGAAAATGGCGAGTGGTCGGGACTGATCCTTGCCGCGGCGGGACTTGAGCGGCTCAAGCCCAATCTTTCCGACTTACTTGTCACGCCGCTACCATTTGAGATCATGTTGCCCGCGCCGGGGCAGGGCGCTCTCGCCTTGCAGACTCACGCCGATGCGAAAGATGTCATCGATCTCATCCAGGCCGTGCACGATCCCGTGACGGCGGCGGCGGTGGTGGCCGAGCGAATGTTTCTCCACGCTCTCGGTGGCGGTTGCCAGGAGCCAGTGGCCGCTTATGCGGAAGTTCAACCGGATGGCCTCCTGCGGTTGGACGTGATCGCGTGGCTCTTTGGCGAGTCCGAAGCCCGGAGCGGATCCATGATGCAACAAATCGATGAGGCGGAACGATTGGGAGTCGATCTGGCGGTGAAAGTTTCGCAATGAACGCTCGTCCGGACGTGGGGAAAGTTTATCTGGTGGGCGCGGGGCCCGGTTCGCTCGACTTGGTCACCCTGCGCGCGCGCCAATTGATCGAACAGGCCGACGTCGTGGTCTATGACTATCTCTGCAATCCCGCGATGCTGGCCTGGGCGCGTGCGGACGCGGAAAAGATCTATGCGGGCAAATCGGGCACGGCCCACACTTTGTCGCAGGATGAGATCAATGCGCTACTCGTCGATCGGGCCTTGGCCGGCAGGCAGGTGCTTCGCCTGAAAGGGGGCGATCCCTACGTTTTCGGCCGGGGCGGAGAGGAAGCCCAGGTGCTGGTGCGAGCCGGTGTGCCTTTCGAGGAAGTTCCCGGGGTGACTTCGGCTATCGCCGCGCCCGCATATGCGGGCATTCCGGTGACGCATCGCGATTTCGCCTCAATGGTCACGTTCATCACCGGGCACGAGGATCCTTCCAAGCCTGATTCGGCTCTCGATTGGCGACAGCTGGCTCAGTTGCGTGGGACGAAAATCTTTCTAATGGGCGTGGAGCGTTTGCGGCATATCACCCGGCGCCTGATCGAGGAAGGGGCGTCGCCGGAAACCCCGGTCGCCCTCGTTCGATGGGGAACGACGACGCGGCAGGAAAGCATGGAAGGAACGTTGGCGACGGTGGCCGACCTGGTGGAACAACGAGGCTTCAAGGCTCCGGCGATCACGATCATCGGCGACGTGGTCAAATTGCGGCGCGAACTGAATTGGTACGAGATGCTGCCGCTTTTCGGACAACGCGTGGTCGTGACCCGCACGCGTCAACAGGCCAGCGCCTTGACCGAAAAATTGGTTCGGCTGGGTGCCGATGTCTTGGAAATTCCGACCATTCATATTGTTCCGTTGCCGTGGGAGAAAGCGCGGATTCAGCAATTGGAAAGGATAGCAGAATCCTATGACTGGCTGGTATTCACTAGCCCCAATGCCGTCGAACTTTTCTTCGCCGAATTTTTCAAGGTTCATCCCGATATTCGCGCGCTGGGAAATATGAACCTGGCCGTGGTGGGACCCGCGACGGCCCATAAATTGGCCGAACTTCATCTCAAGCCGAAGATTCAACCAAAGGTATATACAACCGAGAAACTTGCTGAATCCTTTGCCGGACAGGAATTATCTGGAAAACGCTTCTGTCTGCCACATGGCCGACTCGCCGATCCGCTTTTGGCAGACCATTTGCGCGACCAGGGCGGGGTGGTCGATGAATGGATTATTTACGATACCCAACCGGAGAAAGCGGACCCAACCGGAACGCGCGCGCGCTATATCCATGAAGGTGCGCATTGGATCACCTTTACAAGTTCGAGCACGGCAGAAAATTGGCACGCCCTGCAGCTTAGCCCAGCCTCTGGGATGCCGCGGCCCAAGGCAGTGAGCATGGGACCGGTAACGACCGGCACCTTGCAGAAATTGGGCTATGAAATCGCCGCGCAGTCCGAGCAGGCCACTCTCGATTCACTGGTGGAGACTATTCGTCATTTAGGTATAGAATAGATTTATGGCGACAATTGATGAACTGATGGATGACGGTAACGGCGCCCTTGCCATTGGAGAACTGGAAGAGGCGGCAAAATGTTTCCGTGAAGTGGTCACGCAGGATCCCCAATTTCAGGATGGCTGGCACGCCCTGGGTATGGCGCTTTATAAACTGGACCGCTATGAAGAGGCGATTGAAGCCGGCATGCGGGCGGCGCGGATTGATCCCAATAATCAGTTCGTCTGGTCGAGTCTTTCGCTGGCTTTTAATGGTAATAAACAAAAGGCGGAAGCGGAGTGGGCGGGAGCGAAAGCGCGCATTATTTCCTGGGGTGGAAAGATCAAACCGGAAGCCGTGGATGAAAAGCCATCTCTCTAATTGAAGTGGTGGCTACAGATTGCCGGCGAAATATAGAGTTGCGTATCACATGCGCAGTCTATAATTAAGATATATGGCATTCTCAAATCTATCTAGTGCGCAAGTGGCGCGTTTAATTGAACTCGTTAAGGAGAAGGAATCACTTCAGTCAAAATTGGCCCGCATCGATGAGGCTTTGCAGGGTCTCGAATCCGGCGAAGTCGCCCCGAAAAAGCGCGGTCGCAAGCCCGGTTCCAAGGCCAAGGCCAAAGCGGCTTCCGCTACCGTCTCCGCCAAGGTCGCTCCCGCCAAGCGGAGTAAACGCGGCAAGCGTCTCAAGGAGCCGCTGCTCAAGGCACTGAAAAGTGCCGGGGCATCGGGCATCACCGTCAAGGACCTCGCGGCGAAATTGAAGGTCAAACCCGGCAATATCTTCAGCTGGTTCTATACCACCGGCAAGAAGGTCAAGGGCATCAGCAAAGTCGGCGAAGCCAAGTACGCCTTCTCGGCTTAAAGTCTCGCTCTTCTAAGTCTTCAGTTCGGCCGTCACGGATTGGCGGCCGAACTCTCACCGAGAGCCTGTTCTTTCGGTTCGAGATTCACCATCATTTCAATCCGCTTCAGCGGATTATCACGCCGGTCGCGCGCCTGGTCGGATATCTTTTGCGCCACATCCAGGCCCTTGATCACATGGCCGAAGACCGTGTACTGATCATCCAGGCTCGGGCAGGCCGCGAGGCAGATATAGAATTGGCTGCCATTGGATTCCCGGGCCGGATTGACTGCATCGGGCAATCGCGCCATGGCGACCGCGCCGCGATCATGCTTGAGCGAGATTTCGGCCGGGATGGTATAACCGGGACCGCCTAATCCATAGTTATCGCGATTGATTGCGCTCGATTTCGATTTGGGATCGCCACCTTGGATGATGAAATTGGGGATGACCCGGTGAAAGACTGTGTTGTTATAAAAGCCATCGTTGATCAATTGACGAAAATTCTTGCAGGTGCGGGGCGCGGCAAAGTCGTCGAGCTCAATCACGATTCGGCCTTCCGCCGTCTGGAGCACGACCACCTGATTGGGATCGACGGGAGGCATGTTGGTCAGGGGCGGCAGCGGCGGCATGGAAACGGTCGCAGCGGGCTGGGTGCTCGAATCACTTTCATTGGTGGACGCGGCATTGCCGGAAGAGAGCGAGCCGGGCGAATCGGTGCCGGGGGCCGGCATCGGAGCGGATGAGGTGGAGGTGAGGGAAGGCGCATCGGAATCACTCGAGGTGGTGGCCGCGGTTGGCGTGGCCGTATTTTCGGCCGTGGCAGGGGCAGGCGCCTGAGCCACAGGCGCGGGTGCGGTAGGCGGGAGCGAAACCAGCGCGGCGCGCGGCGGAATCTTGGTGAAGGAATCGAGCGGCTGGGGCGGGATGCCGGTCAGCGTGGAATCGCCTTTCGGCGCGGGAGCCGTTTGATGACTCACTGCTTGATGGTGATCGCAGCCAATGAGAAGAAGGGCCGCGAAAAGAAATCCTGCGCGTAGTTTGGACATTAAGAACCTTTCGAAAGTAGGGGTGCGGTTACGGTTAATTTCAGGTCGCCGGCCTCAAGCACAGTTCCCTCGACTGCCAGGGTGCGGGAGACGTAGCCGAGGGCAATGCCTCGTTCCAATTGGGGCGAGAATCCAGTGCTGGTCACGCTGCCCGCGTCGTGTCCCTCTTGGGTCAGTTTGGTGGCCGGCTCGGGAAAGGCAGATGAGTCCGAGCGAAGAAAAACGAGCGTGCGATTGACGTGCCCGACGCTCTTGAGCCGGGCGATGGTTTCCTGGCCGACATAGCAGCCTTTGGTGTAGCTGATTGATTCCAGGAGATGCGGGCCGGCCTCGGGCGGCAGCGTATTCACGGTCAATTCCTTGCCCCAAAGAGGAATTCCATGCTCCAGGCGCAGGGTTTCCACGACCTCCGCCGGGACTCGCTCTCCGACGACAGCGGCGCCGCAACTCGGCACCCAAACGTCATGTCCCGGTACGCCATAACGCGAACGGGGGATGATAAAACCGGCCTCGATTTCCGGGGCCTGTGCGCCGAAGACGTGGCTCAGGCTCCAGAGACCAACGATATCCTCGAAGACGGCATCGTCGGCGATGAGATATTTTTCCAGACGCGCACCCAGGCTTTCATGCAGTTCGTTTTCGGCGTCGAGATAAAACCGGCTATCGTGCAGCGCGATGAAGACGTCGCCTTCCATGCGTCCTTTCGCTGTGCAAACGGCGGCGTAGCAACTCTGGCCATCGGTGAGTTTGGCCATGTCGTTGGTGATCTGGCCGTTGAGGTAGCGTTCGGCATCGGGCCCGGAAAGACTCCAGAGCGCGCGCGGCGAAAGGACGAAGGTCAAAGCCTCACCGGCCAGGATGCGATGATAAATATCGAGATTCATGAAAAACAATAGCAGGGCAGCTAGACCGCGCTTGCCGCTTCTTCGGCGACCGGGTTGCGGAGGACGCCGATGCCCTCGATCTCGAGTTCCACGAGATCGCCCGGCTTGAGAAATAGCGGCGGTTTCCGGCCCATGCCCACGCCTTCGGGCGTTCCAGTCAGGATCACGGTGTTGGCTGCCAGGGTGGTGCTGCCGCTGAGGAATTCGATGATCTCCGGCACGGAAAAAATCATGTCGCGCGTATTGCTCTGCTGCATGATCTCGCCATTCACCCGGGTGGAGATGGCGAGGTTGTTCGGATTGGGCACACTGTCCCGCGTCACGAAGGCCGGGCCCAGCGGGCAAAACGTGTCGAAGCCCTTGCCGCGGCACCATTGCGAACCGCCCCACGTCTTCTGCCAATCGCGCGCGCTCACGTCGTTGGCGATCGTATAGCCGAGGACATAATTCAGGGCGTTCTCTCGCGAGACATTTTTGCATTCGCACCCGATGATGATGGCCAGCTCGGCCTCGAAATCGACCTGCTCACTCCGCAAATGGCGCGGTAAAAAAATGGGCTGCCCGGGGTCCTGCACGGTCGTGGGACTCTTCATGAAGATGACCGGATATTCCGGAATCTTCGCGCCGGTTTCTTCCGCATGCTTGCGGTAATTGAGGCCGACGCAATAGATCGTCGGCGGCTCGACCGGGGCGAGGATCGCATCCACCTCGAGCCGTTCGTTTGTGATCTTGACCTCTCCGCAGGACAGATCGCCGCTCAATCCAAAGAAAGTCTTCCCATCTTCCGAAGTCGCCAGACGCGCGCGATGAGCGCTATCGCGAATGCGATAAATTTGCATGGTGATCTTTTAACGGAGAATGAGGAGAGCCGCGAGGAGAATGACGGCGAATCGACACAAAGCTTTTACGCTTTTTGTGTAAAAACGATCCGGCGATTAGGCGCTTTTTTGAATGGCCGCCAGATCAGAAATCAGCGCCGCGATCTCCGCTTCGGAGGTGCGCCAGGAACACATGAAACGGGCCGTGCCGCTCCCGATGAAACTATAGAAAAGCCAGCCCCGCTCCCGCAGGCCCTGGGCCAGGGGCGGCGGGAAATTCACGAAGACCGCATTGGCCTCAACGGGATGGGCCAGCTTGAGTCCCAATTCCGATTCGAGGCGTGAGGCGAGAAGCCGCGCGCAACGATTGGCGTGATGGGCGTGCTTCAACCACGCGCCGTTCTCGAGCAGACCGACCCAGCCGGCGGAGAGGAGACGCATCTTCGAGGCAAGTTGTCCCGCCTGTTTGCACCGATATTCGAAATCGCGGGCCAGTTCGCGTTGGAAGAAAATCACGGCTTCACAATTCGCCATGCCGAGCTTCGTCCCACCGAAGCAGAGGACATCGATTCCGGCCTGCCAGGTCGCCGCCTTGGGACTGATCCCGAGCGAGGCGACCGCGTTGGCGAAGCGCGCGCCATCCATATGCGTGACCAGGTTGAAGCGCTCCGTCGTTTCGCGCAGTTGCCGAAGTTCGTCCAACTGGTAGACGGTACCGAGTTCGGTCGATTGGGTCAGGCTGACGACGCGCGGCTTGGGATAATGAATATCGGTCCGCTTGGAGGCGAGAAGGGCCACGCCTTCCGGCGAGATCTTGGCGTGCTCGCCGGGAGCGCCGAGAAGCTTCGTGCCATTGGAGAAAAATTCCGGCGCGCCGCATTCGTCATCCATGATGTGGGCATGCTCATGACAAATGACGCTGTGATAAGACTGGCAACAGGAAGCGAGCGCGAGCGAGTTGGCCGAGGTCCCGTTGAAGACGAAGAAGACTTCACAATCGGTCTCGAAAAGTTCCCGGAGGAGATTGGCGGCGCGTTCGGTCCAGGCGTCGTTGCCGTAGGAAGGGGCGTAATCCGCGTTGGCGCGCGCGCAGGCATCCCACGCTTCGGGACAAATGCCCGCGGTGTTGTCACTGGCAAAATCGAAGCGTGAGGGGACGGCCATGGGCTCAGTCTGCCAATCGTTTTGGCGGGGAGGCGAGTCCCTTTGCGTCCTCCTCGATGCTATGCACCCACCAGCGGGATTTGATCCGGAATTTGCCGCGTCCAAAGCTGCGTTGAAAATAGAGGCGCAAGATTGGCCCGGCGTTGGTCCGGACGCGATAGACATGCTTCCGCACATAACGCTCGCCGCTGCCATGCGCGCAATCGCCGTGCTCCTTCCAACTCTCCAGCACCTCCACGATGAGCCATTCCTTTTTGCGCCAGCGGAAAACGCGGGGCAGGCCCGGCTCGCCCATCGCCATCCTGGAGGTATCGAAACTCCCATCCAAGGGGATAAGCGGTTCGCTGACGAAAATGGAGGAACGCATCATGGCAGTCACCCAATCTAGCACTAAAAAGCAAAAGCCGCCCACCCGAAGGCGGACGGCTTTGGCGCAAAGACCCTCGACCGGTTAGGTCGTCTTGGTCGGAACGGGTACCGGCGGCGTCAGAGTCGAGGGCGTCGTGCCACGACCATCGTTGGCCGTGATCACGCGCGCGCCCTGGCGGCGGGTGAAGAAGGCCCAGACCCAGCGGATGATCACGGTGACCTTGTTCGTGAAACCGACGAGGAAGAGCAAGTGTACCAACAACCAAGTCAGCCAGGCGAAGAAGCCGCTGAACTTGATCGGGCCGAGCATGGCCACCGCATGGGAATGGCCGATGGTCGCCATCGTGCCCTTGTCCCAGTACTTGAACGGCTCGCGCTGATCGGGGCGCAACTGCGGATCGGCCATTTCGGTTTCGATCACCTGAGAAACGTATTGGCCCATCTGGATCGCGGCGGGCGAGACGCCCGGGACCGGGGTGCCGTCCTTGTTTTGGATGAAGGCGATGTCGCCAATGGCGAAGACTTCGGGATAGCTGGGAACGCTGAGATCGGGGTTCACCTTGATGCGACCGGCGCGATCGATATCGACGCCGAGGGTACGCGTGATCGGATTGGCCGCGACACCGGCCGCCCAGACGATGGAGGCCGCGCCGATGGTTTCCAGCACATCGGGGTTTTCCTTGGCCGAGACGACGACGGTATGGCCCTTGATGTCCTTGACCATGGTGTTGAGCCGGACTTCCACGCCGATCGATTCCAGCTGGCGCTGGGCGCTGGCGGAAAGATCGCGGGGCAGGTGCATCAGAATGCGGTCGGCCGCTTCGATCAGGATGACGCGGACCTTGGTCGGATCGATGCGGCGGAAATCATGGCGCATGACGTAGCGGCCGAGTTCCTTGCAGGCACCCGCGAGCTCGACGCCGGTGGGCCCGCCGCCGACGATCACGATGGTCATCAGCTTTTTCAGTTCATCGGGATCCTTGGTGAGTTCGGCCTTCTCGAACGCGTAGAGAATCTCGCGGCGGATGCGGAGCGCGTCATTGATCGACTTCAATCCGGGCGCATGTTCCGCCCATTCCGGATGACCGAAATAACTGGTGACGCCGCCGAGCGCGACGATCAGGTAATCATAGGTCACACTATGATCGGGAAGGATGACCGTGCGGGTCTTGAGATCGATGGCCTGAACTTCGGCCAGTTCGCAGCAAATGTTTTCGTTCGCGCTGAAGATCGAGCGGAGCGGCTTGGCGATTTCCACGGAGGAAAGGGTCGCCGTGGCCACCTGGTAAAGGAGCGGTTGAAACAGGTGATGGTTCTGCCGGTCAATCAGGGTAATGCGCGCGTGGGTGTTGCGCAGGGACTTGGCGAAATTCATGCCGCCAAAGCCGCCACCGAGAATCACGATGTGTGGGTGGGACTTGTTGATCGGCTTGGCCGCGGTCGATTCGCTGGCAGTTGTGGCGGAGGCGGGGATGGCTTCGGTCGCGGACATCCGGGGACATTACACAGAGCCTGTCTCGATGGCAAACGGGATTGAAAACCCGATGAAGAAAATGTCCATGTGGCCGCGCCTTAGAGGCAAAAAAGGGCGATAAGAACCTTGTTATCGAGAGACAAATTAGTCGACGATCACCATGGAATTTCGTCCTTTTCCCCGAAGAAACGGTTGGTCACATCGTGAGGGAATTCTGTGATCAACCGGACGATATTGCGGGCTCCTTTTTCCACACTGAGCGGGGCCTCCTGGCCGCCCATTTCCGTTTGCACCCAGCCAGGCGAAGCAACGTTAATGCTGACCCCCTGCGGAGCCAGCGCCGGTGCGAGCTTGCGGGTGGCCGCGTTTAGGGCGGCCTTGGAGATGCCGTAGGCGGCCCAGCCATCCGTCATGTCCTGCACGGACCCCAATCGACTGCTGACGTTGATCACGCGGGAAGGTTTTCCCGCCTTGAGCAGCGGAAGCAAAGCCTGAATGAGCAGGATGGGGCCAAGCGTGTTGATGGTAAAGGTCTCGCTGATTTCCCTGGCGGTGGCATCGAGGATTGTTCCGAAACGGGCCGGAGCAATCGCGGCGTTATTGATCAATGCTTGCAGAGCGGGATGACGCCGGGCCAGTTCGCGGGTGGCGGTCTGGATGCTGGCTTCGTCGCCCACATCCAAAGGAAGGAATTCCACTTCGAGTCCCTCTTCCGCCAACCTGGCCACGGCGGCTTGACCTCGTTCCGGCGAACGGGCGCTGAGAATAACTCGATAATGCAGCCGGGCCAATTGGCGGCAGATCTCCAGTCCGATGCCTTTATTGCCGCCGGTAACAAGAATGGGATGGGAAGGTAAGCTCATGAATGGGGAGAAGTTACTCCGGCTGAAGGCCCTTGTCATCGTGGCGCCCGGGAGAATGACAGACTTTTAATTAGAAAGGGATGCGGACCGAGGCCATACTCGACAACCTCTCGGCGAGGGGTAATTTTGATGACGGTTATCGCAGCCCTGGATGTCTTATGCTTGAAGAAGTAGCCTCGACGGTCGGACAGGTGATCGATCCCCCAGCCGCCCCCGAGGTGCTGGTGGAGGACGCGGGCAAGTTTGCCCAGAACCTATGGTGGGACGAGCGCGACGAATCGCTTTGGTGGACCGATGTGGCCGGGGGCTGCCTGCAGCGTTTCAATCTCCAAACCCGCATGCAGAGCGCGATTTACGAGGGGCCAAACGTGGGTGCCTTTCTCCCGCAGGAAGACGGGACCTGGCTGCTTTTCCGCGAGAAGGACATCGCGCTGCTCGATTTCGACCGGCATGCCCAGGTCGTCCCGCTGGTTGAGAACGTGCGGGTCGATGGCGACCGTTTCAACGAGGTGATCGCGGACAGTCATGGCCGGGTTTTGGTCGGCACGCTGCGCAATGGCCGGCCCAACGGCGCCGGTATCTACCGGTTGGGCGATGGAGGTTCGTTGGCCAAAGTTTTGGGCGGCACCGGGGAATCGGGCGGCATGGGGTGGAACGAGAAGGGTGATGTGCTTTATTGGACCTGCGGGACGACGAAGACGATTTGTCGCTGCCGGTACGACGCGAAGCGGGGCGCGCTCACCAGTCGTCAGGTCTTTCACGAATGCATGCCCGACGAAGGGACGCCCGCGGGTCTAGCCGTCGATGTCGATGGCACGCTTTGGTCCGCGCGACGCGATGCAGGTGTGATTCTGAAAATTGCCGGGGACCGGCGCCTGATGGGGCAGGTGACTTTTCCCGCCCGGCATGTGACGTCCCTGGCTTTCGGTGGAACCGATTATCGCACGGTTTTTGCCTCAGCGGTGACGGAAGATGGTCGCTCGAAGATCTTTGTCCTGCAGTCGCCCGTGGCTGGAATGCCGCTGCGTCGCGCGAAGATCGAACGGCCCAAGCCATCGAACAAAACCGTGCCCTTGGCGACACCGGATGCGCGCCGGACGGGGCCGCTGCCAACGCCGGAGCGTTCGTAAGCATCGAGACGCGATTTTCCTCGCGTCCTCGAATGGCGGGACGGCACAGGCGCCGTCCCCTGTCCCAAACCTTAAAGCAGTAGCAGCGCCGGCTTTTCGAGCAGCTCGCGCAGCTCTTTGAGATAGGCCGCGCCCACCGCGCCATCGACGACGCGATGATCGCAGGAAAGGGTGAGGCTTTGGCGATGGCCGACTACGATTTCGTCATTCGGGCCGACGACCGCTTTCTTGACGATATTACCGACGGCGAGGATGGCGACCTGCGGGGGATTGATGATGGCGCAGAAGCTGTCGATGCCGAGCATGCCGAGATTGGAAACAGTGAAGGTGCCGCCCTGGAATTCTTCCGGCTTGAGCTTGCCTTCCTTGGCTTTTGCGGCGAGCGATTTGGCTTCCGCGCTGATCTGGACGAGAGACTTGTTCTGCGCCTCGCGCACGATGGGCGTGATCAAGCCCTCGGCAATGGCCACGGCGAAGGAAAGCTGCACATCGGGGAATTGTCGGATCGAGTCGCCCTCGAAAGCCGCGTTGACTGCCGGGACGCGACGGACCGCTTCCGCCGCCGCCTTCAGCACGAAGTCATTCAGGCTGAGTTTGACCGGCGGGGTGAGCTTGCCGAGCGTATCGTTGAGCTGCGCGCGCAGATCGAGGAGCGGCTTGGCGTCGATCTCGATCTCAAGATAGAAATGGGGGATGGTCGTCTTGCTTTCCAGCAGGCGCTTGGCGATGACCGAGCGCATGGTGGAGAGCTTGGTGCTGCCTTCCTTGGCGATCGGACCGCTCGGGTAGAGCGAGCCGCCGCCGCGCGGGGCGTGACCGTTGGCGGGCGCGTTGAGGACATCGTTTTTCACGATGCGTCCGCCTGGGCCGGTGCCGGTCAGGCGGCTGAGATCGACATGCTTCTCGGCTGCGACCTTCTTGGCCAGTGGCGAGGCTTTGACGCGTCCGCCCGTGCCGGACGTGGAGGCGGGAGCGGGGGCCGCGGCGGTGGTTTTCGATTCGGGTTGGGGCGCGGGAGTTTCTCCCTTGGCCTGGCCCTGTTTGGGAACGGCGTCTTCCTTGGGAGCGGCCACGGTTTTCTCCGGGGCGGGTGCCGACTCGTCGATCTTCTCGTCCTTGCCGCCAATGATGCCGATGCGGGAATTGATCGGAACGCGCTCGCCTTCCTGAACGAGGATCTTGCGGAGGATGCCCGAGTCAAAGGCTTCGAGATCCATCGTGGCCTTGTCGGTCTCGACTTCGGCGAGGACGTCGCCCGACTTGATGGCATCGCCTTCCTTCTTGATCCATTTGACGAGAGTGCCCTCGGTCATCGAGGGGCTGAGCAGGGGCATGAGAATATCTTTGGCCATAAAAGTAAGAATTAGTTGAGCGTCTCGCCGGGTTTTAAAGAGATAACTTGCGTCGGGATCTGGTAACGGGCCAGTTCTTTTTCGAGATCGGCGGGGCGGCCAGGCGGCATGCCTCCCCAGGTATCAAAATGGCATCCGACAGCAAAGCGGGGCTGGAGCAGCTTCAACGCATAGGCGGCTTGCTCCGGACCCATGGTGTAAAAATCGCCGATGGGCAGGATGACGAGATCGGGTTTATACAGATCGCGCACGATCTGCATGTCCATCGTGACGGCGGTGTCGCCGGTCGCGTAGAGGGTGAAGCCGTTGGCGAAGCGGAGCACGTAACCGATCGGAAAGCCGAGGGCTCGCTGCACGCCGTTTTCCTGGACCGAGCTGGTATGGACCGCGGGCACCATGGTGATGCGGACTCCGCCAAAGGGCAGCGTGCCACCGGTGTTCATGCCGACGATCTGCTCGTCCTTGATTCCACCGGCCTTGAGCCATTCTCCGATGTCGAACTGGGTGACGACTTTCAGGGCCGGATCGCCCTCGAGGAGAGGAAGCACATCGGCAAAGTGGTCGTAGTGGGGATGCGTGACCAGCAGGGCATCAAACGCTCCGGGCGCAAAGAGCTCGGCTTCGAGCTCCCTGGGGAACTTGGGATTTTCCTTCAGGAACGGATCAAGCAGGAATTTCTGCCCGGGTCCTTCAATGATGAATGTCGCGTGGCCAAGCCAGCGGATGCTCATTCCATCCGGGAGCAGCTTGCTCATCAGGCCAGGACTTCTTTGACGGCGGCGATGACCCGCTCCTCGTTGGGGAGGACAGCCTGCTCGAGCCGGCCGTTGTAAGGCTGGGGAACGTCAATGGAAGTCACGCGATGCACGGGCGCATCGAGATCGTCAAAGAGCTCGCGCTGTACCTGGTAGGCGACCTGGGCGCCCCAACCGGCGAAGGGCTTGTTTTCCTCAACGATGAGCACGCGGTTGGTCTTGGCGACCGACTCGGCAATGGTTGCGAAATCGAGCGGCTTGATCGTGCGCAGGTCGATGACTTCGCACGAGATGCCTTCGGCTTCGAGCTGCTTGGCCGCATTGAGCGCGCGATGGGTGGAACCGCTGTTGCTGACGATGGTGATGTCGCTGCCTTCGCGGCGAACCTTGGCCTTGCCAATCTCAACCAGCACGTCGCCTTCGGGAACTTCGTCCTTATAACCGTAGAGCTTTTCGTTCTCGAGAAAGCAGACCGGGTTGTTGCTGCGAATCGCCGCCTTGAGCAGGCCCTTGGCGTCGTCGGGAAAGGAGGGGGTGATGACGGTCAGTCCGGGGACGTTCGCATACCAGTTTTCCGGCGTATGCGAGTGGGTCGCGCCGACCTGCAGTCCGCCGCCCGAGGAGCCGCGGAAAACGATCGGAATGGAAAACTGGCCGCCCGACATATAGCGGATCTGGGCTGCATTGTTGATGATCTGGTCGTAGGCGACGAGTGAGAAGCTCCAGGTCATGAACTCGACCACGGGGCGCAGGCCGTACATGGCCGCGCCAATGGCGAGACCGGTAAAGCCCGCTTCGCTGATCGGAGTGTCGATAATGCGCTTGGGGCCAAACTTCTTCAGGAGACCCTTGCTGACCTTGTAGGCGCCATCGTACTCGGCGACTTCCTCGCCCATGAGCATGACGCGATCGTCCCGCTCCATTTCCTCGGAAAGGGCTTCGTTCAGGGCTTCACGGTAGGTCAGGGTCGGCATGCAAATAACTCCAGGTGGTCAAACTTTCGAAAAACAAAACAGGGGCCGCATCGGAGCGGCGGGACTTACTACTTTTGCTCGCGCAGATCGGGGCGAAACTCGGGAATCTGATCTTCCGGTGCGAAGATATCCTCGTAGATGGTCTCGAGTTCGGGCTCGGGGCTCTGGTCCGCGAAATCGTAGGCGGCCTGGGCTTGGGCGGAGACTTCCTCATCGATGGCGTTGAGGGCTTCCTCAGTCACGACTTTTTGCTCGAGGAGGCGGGTCTTGTAGAGCTCGATCGGATCGCTCTGGCGGCGCTGCTCGATCTCGTCCTTGGAGCGATAATTGCCCGGATCGGACATGGAATGACCGAAGTACCGATAGGTGCGGATTTCCATCAGGGTCGGCTGGCTTTCGGTGCGGGCGAGGGAAACGGCCTCGAAGGTCTTGGCGCGGACATCGTCGATATCCATGCCGTTGGCCTGAATGGCGGCCATATCGAAGGCGCCGGCGCGCTTGGTCAGCGGATCGCCCGCGGAAGAGCGCGCGATGCTGGTGCCCATCGAGTACTCGTTATTCTCGATAATATAGACAACCGGAAGCTTCCAAAGGGCGGCAAGGTTCATCGCCTCATGGACGCCGCCCTGATTGATTGCGCCGTCGCCCATGTAAGCGAGGGTGACGCGGTTCGTGCCGAGATATTTCTGGGCGAAGGCGAGGCCGGTTCCGAGGGGAATCTGGCCGCCGACGATGCCATGACCGCCGTAAAAGTGCCTCTTGGCATCGAAGAAATGCATCGAACCACCCTTGCCGCGAGAGCAGCCGGTAATCTTGCCGAAGAGTTCGGCCATGCAGGCATTCGGATCGGTGCCGCGAACCAGCGCGTGGCCGTGATCGCGGTAAGCCGTGATGACCGCATCATCCTCATTGAGGACCGAAATCGTGCCGACCGCGACCGCTTCCTGGCCGTTGTAAAGGTGGCAGAAACCCTTGATCTTTGTCTGGGTGAAGGCCTGCTTGGCTTTCTCTTCAAACCGGCGGATCAAAAGCATTTGCCGGAAGAGATTAATCTTTTCTTGGGGCTGCAGATTGGGAAGACGGGAAGACGCGTTCGTTTTACCATTCTTAACGGCAGGATCGGCAGCAGGCATATGGGGTAATTATGCCCGTCAGTGGCAGGGAGATCAAGCGGGTTTGCAAAAAAAGAGCGTTTTGCGGGAAGTTCAACTTCCCTCGACAAATAGAGAACGACATCTAACAATTTCATCATGGATCCGATCGCTTTAACGTCAATTAACTCAACGCGCGGCCGGAAACCCTATTCTCTCTTTCTTGCCGGTCTTTTTTTGGGCGCAGCGCTCGTTCTCGGGGCCTGGTTTTATTCGACCTATCATGGCCTCAACGCGCATTTGGCCGGAGTTTGGAAAGGACAGGCCGAGATCGCGGGCACCGAGGTCGAGCTTTCCCTCACCCTACAGAAGGAAGGAAGTTCGTTCTCGGGACTTCTCGTCGCCATACCGGGCGGTGAGGGGACCTTCAATCACCTGGAGGTGGATCGGGAAGGGGATATCTCTTTTACCATGACGGTCTCCAACGAGACGGTCACCTTTAACGGAAAGGTTGTTTCCGACGCTCATACCATGGCCGGCAAGATGACGACGACCAGTTATGGCAATGGAACTTGGTCGCTGGCCAAGCAATCCTAGACAAGGGAAGAAGAGTTTCTTCGGCAAAGCTCGCGAAAAGAGCGTTGATGATATAAGATGGCCTCCAACATGACGAAGTTCTTTCTGGTTCCCTTGCTGGCCGCGGTTTCGTTTCTGACGGGTTGTTCCGGTTCCAACGCCCTGAACGTGGGTTCCGATCGGGATGCGGAGCCGAATGGCAGTTATTCCGGTTCGACGCTCAACAGTCCGGTGACCGATCAAAATCCCCATCCCGGCGGGGATGCTTCTTATCCGGCCTCGGTTTCCGACCAGGGATTGGAACCGCCGCCGCCGCAGAAGGACGACGGCCGCTAGATCGCCAACAATCAGCTGGCAGCTAGACCAGTTTCCAACAAATGGCCGCGTCAAAAATGTAGTCATCCTGAGCTTGTCGAAGGATCAGCCTCCGTTGCCTCCCCTGTGAGCAAGAGCAGCTCATCTCGCTAAATCGGGCACGTGCCGGACGCTGATCCTTCGACAAGCTCAGGATGACTGGCTGCGGAGACTGTCTAAGTGGAAACCGCTTTAGGGATGGAGAGCGTTCCGGCTTTCAATCTGCCGGATCGCCCAGAGGGCATGCTCGCGCACGAGTGGTTCCTCGTGCCGGGAGGCCTTTTCCAGGGCGGGTAAATCGTCGGGCGTCCCGATATTGCCGAGCACGACACAGACATTGCGCAGTAGGCCGCGACGTTTCACCCTCAGGATGGGACTCTTCGCGTAACGCCGTTTGAATTCGGCCTGACTGATTTCGAGCAGGGCGTGAAGCTGGTCGCTCCCAGGCGCATCGGTTTCCCTTTCCGCGAGGAACCGGCTTTCCCGCGTGGTTTGCGCAAACCGGTTCCACGGACACACGTCGAGGCATTCGTCGCAGCCATAAACACGGTCGCCGATGAGCGGGCGCAACTCTTCGGGAATGGAGCCCTTGAGTTCAATGGTGAGATAGGCGATGCAGCGGCGTGCATCGAGCTGGTAGGGCGCGGTAATGGCGCCGGTCGGGCAGGCCTTCAGGCATCGTTCACAGGTCCCGCAATGATCGCGCTGGGGAGTATCGGGTTCCAGATCGAGCGTGGTGATGATCTCTCCCAGCAGCATCCACGGGCCGAGCCGGGGATGGATGAGCATCGTGCTCTTGCCCTGCCAGCCGACGCCGGCGCGCTCGGCCAGGGGCTTTTCCAATACGGGGCCGGTATCGACGTAGACCTTGGCCTGGGCGTTGTCATGGTCCAATTCAGCGGCCAGGGTCTCCAGCTTTTCGAGGAGAATGTGATGGTAGTCTTCACCCAGGGCATACCGGGCAATGCGACCGCGCTCCGCCATCTGCGGCTGCCAATAATTCATTCCGGCCACGATCAAACTGCGCGCCTGGGGGAGGACGAGCCGAGGGTCGGTGCGCCGGGCCGGATCGCGTGCGAGCCATTGCATCTCGCCCGCCTTGCCGGCGTCGGTCCATTCCTGATAATAGGCGGCGTACCGCGCCGGATCGGCGCTGGTGATTCCGCAGGCATCGAAGCCGAGTTCCCGCGCCCGCGCCTTGATGGCTGGGGAATCAGGCGCGAGCCGGGTCGCGTTCATTCATACGCCTCACGCATGGTGGCAATGGAACGCGCGACATCCTCGGGATCGTGGAAATCGGTTTCCACGCGGTAATGCGCCTGCCCGTAATAAGCGCCGCGCCGTTCGAGCAGTTCGCGGATGGTCTGCTGGAGATCGATGCCGGGCGTGCTGAGAAGCGGTCGGGCGGCCGTGGTCGATTGCAGACGCGAGCAGAGAACCTCGAGCGTTGCGGAAAGGTAAAAGACCACCGTGTCGGCGAGGAGCAGCTCGCGCGTGCTGTCCCACTGGAACGCACCCCCGCCGAGCGAGAGGACCGCGGGCGGCTGCTGGATCAGCGCGGCGATGATGTCCCGCTCCGCGCGGCGAAAATAGGCCTCGCCCTTGGCGATGAAGATTTCGCCGATGGGCATGCCTTCCTGCTGCTCGATGATTTCATCGACCTCGACGACCTGGCGTCCGATCTTGGCGGCGAGAAGAGGGGCGACGCTGCTCTTGCCCGCGCCCATCATGCCGATGAGGGTGACGTGTTTGGCCATGCGTTAAGATGCGCGTTTTTGCCCGCTTTGACAATGAGAGGAAAGAGATTTGGCCGGGGCCTCAATTCCGTCATTCCGTAATTCCGTTGATCTGTTAAATTCAGGCGGTATGCCGAATACCTTTGGCCATCTTTTCTCGATCACCACCTGGGGCGAATCGCACGGGGGCGGCGTCGGCGTGGTTGTGGACGGCTGCCCGCCGCGGATTCCGCTGACCGAGGCGGATGTGCAGGCGGATCTGGACCGGCGTCGTCCGGGCCAGAGCAAGATTGTGACGCCGCGAAAGGAATCCGATACCTGCCAGATTCTCTCCGGCACGTTCGGCGGACAGACGCTCGGCACGCCCATTTCCATCTGGGTGCGCAACGAGGACCAGCGCGCCGAGGCCTATAAGGAGATGGAGACGCTTTACCGGCCTTCGCACGCCGATTACACCTATCAGGCCAAGTACGGCATCCGCAATTGGCAGGGTGGTGGGCGCGCCTCGGCCCGCGAAACGATTGGTCGCGTGGCGGGCGGTGCGGTGGCGCAACAGATCTTCAAGACGTTCCTGCCCAAGCTGGAGATCATCGCGTTCGTCTCGGAGGTCTATGATCTCGTCGCGCAGGTTCCGCTGGAGAAAATTTCCTATGCCGAAGTGGAAGCCAACATCGTGCGCTGGCCCGATTCCGCCGATGCGGAAAGGGTCATCGCGCTGATCGAAAAAGTGCGCTCCCAAGGTGATTCCGTCGGCGGCGTGGTGACCTGCATCGTGCGCAACGCCCCGGTCGGACTGGGCGAGCCGGTCTTCGACAAGCTCGAGGCCGATCTCGCCAAGGCGATGCTGAGCCTGCCTGCAACCAAGGGTTTCGAGATCGGTTCCGGTTTCGCGGGCACGCGCTTGAAGGGCTCCGAACATAACGATGCCTTCGTGCAGGAAGGCAACCGCGTGCGCACGCTGACCAATCGCAGCGGCGGCGTGCAGGGCGGGATTTCCAATGGCGAGGATATCGTTTTTCGCGTCGGTTTCAAACCAACAGCCACCATCGCGCAGGCGCAGCAAACCGTCTCCGTCACCGGCGAGGCCGCCGAGCTCAGGGCTCGCGGTCGCCACGATGCCTGCGTCCTGCCCCGCGCCGTGCCGATGGTCGAGGCGATGACCCGGCTGGTGTTGGTCGATCATTGGATGCGGCAGCGAGCCGTCGGCGGCCTCGAGAAGTAGGCTTTCCGCGACGGGGGCCTTGCGCCCGCCCGAAAGATCATCGGAGCTTGCTCAAAATTTCGATCACCCTGAGCTTGTCGCACACACGTGCGGCAGAATCAGATTGTTGCCTCCTGCTTTTATCGAGGCAGAACTGATCCTTCGACAAGCTCAGGATGACCGACATTTTTGAAAGTGCGCCCTTTCTGCGCTTAGAGCAGAACTACCCAAGGTAAATAACCAGTCAAAGATATTTTTACCCGGATGTTATTGACTTTTTTTTCATCCGGGTAAAATTCATTCACTGACTTATGCCTAACGCCCATTTCTACCCTTACATCAGCTTTGACGGCCATCGACGGATTCTCGCCGGCTCTCTACCCGAGGTGGCTTTGGCCATAAAACGGGCTACGGAGAAGGGCTCGATCGGCCCGATTTTGATTTTCGATAATGCGACGGGCTGCTCGATCGATTTTGATCTCAGAGGTTCCGAGGAAGAAGTCGCAACCTGGCTGAAAGGCGTCGGAAAGACCGGTGAAGGCTCTCCCCCTCTCTCCTCGGAAGTCATCAACCCGGAATTCCATGCCAATGAACAGAGAGGTCGCGGACGTCCCAAATTAGGAGTGATCCCGCGTGAGGTGACGCTTTTGCCCCGACATTGGGAGTGGCTGGCGACGCAACCAGGCGGCGCATCCGTGGCCCTGCGCAAGCTGGTCGAGGAAGCGCGGCGCGACTCTGGCGATGGGGATAGGATCCGCAAAGAGCAGGAGCGTGCCTACCATTTTATGTCCGCCATAGCCGGAGACATGCCCGGTTACGAAGAAGCCACCCGCGCCCTTTTTGCGCAAGACCGGTCCAGGTTCAGCGAACTCATCTCCACTTGGCCGACGGATGTGCGCGACCATGCTGCCTGGCTTGCCTCAAGCGGCAGCGCCTCGCGATGAAAGTCTGATAGGGGGCTAAACCTGTCCGCTTGGCAGGTGAGATATTTGAGGTTAAAGTTCACAGTGGTTATGAATCTGGAAGCCTACGCCCAATCGTGGATTCAAATCCTGGAGCGGCGCAAGAACCGCATGTCTTATGCGGTGGTCTGGTGTCTGCTCGGCCTGGGCGCGGCGTTGCTCCTCTTCGGTTTCATCGATAAGGTCTGGGGATATTATCTCGAGGGCCTGGTCGTGGTCGCGGCGGCCATCGTGCTGTTTATCGTGGAGGCCTGCTGGCGGCGCATTACGGAACTGAAGATGTTCCTTTCCGAATATGTGGAAGCGGAACGGAAAGTCGGCGTGAAGGTGGAGTCGTTGGTGAAGGATGCCGACGTGGATGATTCCGAGCGGCTCTAAGGACTGCTGAAAAAAGGCAGTCATCCTGAGCTTGTCGAAGGATCAGTTCTGCCTCGGTAAAAGCAGGAGGCAACCGACCTGATCCTGCCACACGTGTGTGCGACAAGCTCAGGATGACCGAAATTTTGGAGAGTGAGCCTTTTTCAGCAAGCTCCTAGATAATCCCCGCCTTCTCCAACTCCTCTAAACGGCGCTGGTTCTTCTCATCGACCACTTCGGCGATATTGGGAAGCTCGAGCAGCACTTCGAGGCAGAAGGAAATTTCCGCATCCTGAAAACCGGTCGTTTCCATGGCCCGCTTATCGAGCGAAACATAGACCCAGGCGAATTGCTCACCATTGATCACGCGGAATTGCAGATTCGGTTCCCACATGATTTCGCTCGGTTCCTTGACCTCCAGCGTGCCTTCCATCTTGGGGACGACCTGCTCAACTTTCTCGAACCGGTCCAGCCACGAGGCGACACATTCCGAGAGCGCGGCACGGTCGAGCGGCTGCTCAAATACGGCAACGAAACCTTTCTGGATCATACGCTATTTTAGCCATCCCGCGCGGGGCGGCAAGTCCGCGGCGAAGGAGAAATTTCGCGGGCCGCCGGATTTCCCTTGCCGCTCCTAAGGTGGAGACTATCGTAACAACATGGTTCATGGGCGCGACCTCTCCTATAACTCCAAGGTCGAGGGGAACGTGGTGCTGACCACGCTCGATGCCTCGATCAACTGGATGCGGAAAAATTCGCTCTGGCCAATGCCGATGGGGCTGGCCTGTTGCGCGATCGAGTTGATGGCCGCCTCCTGCGCGCGCTTCGATATCGCGCGGTTCGGCGCGGAGGTCATGCGCTTCTCTCCCCGTCAGAGCGATCTGCTGATCGTCGCGGGCACGGTGACTTACAAGATGGCGCTTTCCGCCAAACGCATTTACGACCAGATGCCCGATCCAAAATGGGTTATCGCCATGGGCGCGTGCGCATCGACCGGCGGCATGTACCGCAGCTACGCGGTGCTGCAGGGGATCGATACGATCCTGCCGGTGGATGTTTATATCTCCGGCTGTCCGCCTCGGCCTGAGGCGTTGCTCGAAGGGCTGATGCGGCTCCAAAACAAGATCATGCTGGAGAGCTCGACCACGCAGCAGAAGAAGCTGCCGGCCCTCAACGAGCGGGTCGCAGCGTAGGCAAGGACGTCATGAGCATCATGAACCGAATCGACGGATTGATGCTCGTGGTCGCGCGGATTTTCCTGGGTGTTTTGTTTGTTCAAAATCTCGCCTCGCTGATTATCAAGTGGCTCAATCCTTGGTTAAACTTTCACGGGCTCCCGCACATAGGCGTCCCCCTGCTGTACATCATTCTTTGGATCGTCTGTTTGTGGAATTTGCCGCAATTCTTCTTTCGCCTCGTTCTGGGGGTGAGCGCCGGCCTTTTGATTTTCATTAATGTACTGGCTCTTTTTCTCGCCATTGAGAAATTTAAGACGGCTTCCATGGCTATTCGAGCGGACTTCGACCTGATATTATTGCTGGAGGGTTTCGTCGTTTTCGGTCTCATTTCCATGCTTTGGGTTTCACTGAGTGCTCCCAAAAGCTCCTACGATTCCAGCTTTCGCCACGCCGTTCATTCCGTCTGATTTCATCATTCCGTCAAATCCCCATGTCCGTTCACGACGTCATCGCCTCTTTGCAAATGCGCTTCCCCGGCAAGATCGGGCAGGCGAAGGAATTTCGCGGTGAGCAGACGGTGGAAGTCGATCGCGACATGATTCGTTCGGTGGCGTCGCACCTCAAAAACGATGTGGGGCTGAACTTCCTCGTCGATATCTCCAGCGTGGATCATTTCGGTGACGAGCCTCGCTACGAGGTCATCTACGAATTTCGCAGCCTCAGCAATTTGAACTATCTCGTGAACTTGCGGGTAAAAGTTCGCGTCAGCGAGGACGACCCCACGGTCGATTCGCTCGTGCCGGTTTATCAAGGCGCCGATTGGCATGAGCGTGAGGTTTACGACATGATGGGGTTGCATTTCAATGGCCACCCCGACCTGCGCCGCATTCTGATGTGGGAAGGCTATCCCTACTTCCCTTTGCGTAAGGACTTCCCCCTGGAGGGCAAGAGCAGTTCGATGCCCGGAGAAGCCTTCAGCCGTCCCGCGCCCCTGGAAGGCGGTCCCTTTGTCGCTTCGCCTCTGGCCCATCCTCCCGAAGAAGGCGATGCGCTCACCACGCTTCACGAACCGCGGGCCAAACCGGCGGAGCACTAAATCCCTTTTCCTCTATGCCCGAAACGATTCTCGAAACTCCCGATAGCGTGCTGCGCGCCGCGCAGCAGGCGGAGTATGCCCAGTCGCAGGCGGAGAATCCGATGGGCGAGAAGCTCATCTTGAACATGGGGCCGTCGCATCCGAGCACGCACGGCGTGTTGCGCATTCTGCTGGAGCTCGACGGCGAGATCGTTTTGAAGGCGGTGCCGGACATCGGCTATCTCCATCGCGGCGATGAAAAGATCGCGGAGAACATGACCTATAATCAGTTCGTGCCCTACACGGACCGGCTCGATTACTTGGCGCCGCTGGCCAACAACGTCGCCTATGCGCTGGCGGTGGAAAAGCTGATGGGCTGGACGGTGCCGCCTCGCGGGCAGGTGATCCGCGTGATCTGCTGTGAACTGGCACGGATCTCCTCGCATTTGCTCGGCATGGGCGCGCTGGCCATGGACACGGGCGCGATGACGGTGTTTCTCTATATCTTCACCGAACGCGAGAAGATCTATAACCTGATCGAGTTGCTGACCGGCGCGCGGTTCACAACCAGCTATACGCGCATCGGCGGACAGATCCGCGATTTGCCGCCCGGTTTCGTCGATCAGACCAAGGCCTTTATCGAGCAGTTCAAGGCGAAGATCGATGAGCTCGATAACCTGTTGAGCCGGAATAAAATCTTTGTCGATCGCAACAAGGGCATCGGGATTATTTCAAAAGAAGACGCGCTCGATTTTGGCATGACGGGTCCGAATCTGCGCGGCTCGGGTGTCGAGTATGACATCCGCAAGGCCAAGCCCTATCTGACTTACGCCGAATACGATTTCGAAATTCCCACCGGCTCTGTGGGCGATTGCTATGACCGGTATCTCTGCCGGCTGGAGGAATTGCGTCAGAGTGTCCGCATTCTGGAGCAGGCGCTGAATGCCCTGCCCAGCGGCCCGATCAACGTGGCCGAGGGCAAGGGATTCCTCCCGCCCAAGGACAAGGTGCTGACCAAGATGGAGGAGCTGATCCATCAATTCATCCTCGTCACCGAAGGCATCCAGGCGCCGGTCGGAGAGATTTATTTCGGCGCGGAGAATCCGAAAGGTGAACTCGGTTTCTATATTCAAAGCAAGGGCGGCGGCGTGCCTTACCGGCTGAAGATTCGCGCGCCCTCCTTCGTTAATTTAAGTGTCCTGGGCAAGCTTTTGCCCGGGCACATGATGAGCGACGTGGTCGCGATTCTGGGCAGCCTCGATTTTGTGATGGGAGAATGTGATCGATGAAAAAGTGTTCTATTTATGCGGTGTTGGCGGCGGGGGTGATGATGATGTCCGCTTTGTCTCCGGTGAGGGGCGATGATCGTCCGGCGGGACTTCGGAGGATTCATGAGGGAATGACTCCGGCCCTCGTTGTCCGGCTGATCGGCCCCCCGACCCAAGTGACTCCAAATCATGGAGGTGATTTTAAGTATCTATATCGCGATCCTCGGACCAGGAAGGTATGGGTCATTAACTTTGAGGGATTCCGGGTCGATTCGATTGAGGATGCGAATGACTAGGACTTCCCTCATCTGCCTCGGCGGGGTGTTGACGTTAAGCGCCTGCTCATCGTCGGTCACGGCTGCGAAAATCGGCGAGATCAAGCCAGCGATGAAGGCGGATCAAGTGGAGGCGATCCTGGGCCAGCCAGCCCATATCGACCAGGCGGAAACGACCGGGTTGCGCGGTGAGGTCTATCATTATCCCGGCTCGAACGGCAGCGAGGGGCGCGTGATCTTTCTGAATGATGCGGTTTTCAAGGCCGAGTTCGTGCCGGGAGGAAAACAGACGTGAGCGCACCCAATACGGTCGTCCCGCCTCCCGCCCCGGAGATTTCTGCTGCCGCCGCTTTCCCCGAAGGCGCGCAGGGCCATCATGAATTGCCCGCCTTTCCTTCCGGATTCGACGCGCAGGCGGATGAATTGGTGACCCATTATCCAGTATCGAAACGGAGCGCGTCGCTGCCGCTGCTGCACCTTTGGCAGGAGACTTTCGGTTATATATCCCCGGCGGGAATCGAGTGGATCGCGGGTAAACTGGAATTGCAGCCGATCAATATTTTGGAGCTCGTCACCTTCTATCCCATGTTCCGGGAACATCCGATCGGCCGGATTCAGATCAAGGTTTGTCGCACACTTTCCTGTGCGCTCGCGGGCAGCTATGCGCTCTGCGACCATTTCCAGAAGAAGTGCGGAACAGCGGAGCCCGACGCGCACGGTATTGCGACCAGTCCCGACAAAAAATATTCGGTCGAGTTCGTGGAATGCATTGCGTCCTGTGGCACCGCGCCGGTGATCATGATCGATGATGATTTCCATGAAAACGTAACGACCGCGCGGGCGGATGAGTTGCTGGCGAAATACACGGCATAACGGAACTTCCTATCTCCTCAAAATCCTATGCCCATCGCTGAACGCCGCCTGATTTTCAAGAACATCGATGCCGAGGGCTACGGCATCGATATCGACTGCTACATCAAGCACGGCGGTTACGAGGACTTGAAGAAAGCGCTGACCATGGCGCCGGCGGATATCGTCGCGGAAGTGAAGACCTCCCAGTTGCGCGGACGCGGAGGCGCGGGCTTTTCCTGCGGGATGAAGTGGGGCTTTATCGATCCGAAGAAGAACACCAAGCCGGTCTATCTCATCTGCAACGCGGATGAATCCGAGCCGGGCACGTTCAAGGACAAGCAGATTATCTATAAGGATCCGCACCAGTTGCTCGAGGGCATGATCATCGCCTGCTTCGCGAACAACGTGCATCTGGCGTATATCTACATCCGGGGCGAATTCACCCTGGGTGCGAAGATTCTCGAAAAGGCCATCCAGGAGGCCAAGGCCAAAAACTTCCTCGGTAAAGGAGTGGGCGGGACCGGATATGAGCTGGAAATCTATATCCATCGTGGGGCTGGCGCCTATATCTGCGGTGAGGAAACCGGGCTGATCGAATCGCTGGAAGGCAAACGCGCTTACCCCCGCATCAAGCCGCCCTATTTTCCGGCGGTGCTGGGGCTCTATATGTGTCCCACCATCGTCAACAACGTCGAGACGCTCTGCAACATCAAGCATATCGTCGCCATGGGCGGTGCGGCCTTCGCCAAGATCGGCAAGCCGAACAATACCGGCACGCGGCTGCTCTGCGTCAGTGGCGATGTTGAGAAGCCGGGCTACTATGAATTTGAGGTCGGCGCGCTGACTCTCGGCGAATTACTCAATGATGTCTGCGGTGGAATCAAGGGCGGACGCAAGCTCAAGGCGATTATTCCCGGCGGATCGTCGGCGAAGGTCCTGAAAGCGGGCGAACGCTATAAGATCAAGGCGAAGAAAGCCGATGGCACGATGGAGGAAAAGGAGATCGGCCTGGAAGATATTCCCATGGATTTCGACACGCTCGCCGCCGTCGGCTCCATGGCGGGCAGCGGCGGAATCATCGTCATGGATGAGACTCGCGACATGGTGGAATGCCTCGGCAATATCAATACTTTTTACGCGCATGAATCGTGCGGCCAATGCACCCCCTGCCGCGAAGGCTCGCTCTGGATGAAGAAGATCACAGACCGGCTCGTCAGCGGCGAGGGACAGGTCAACGATACGGCCCTGCTAAAGAATGTGGCCGATAATATCGCCGGGCGGACAATCTGCGCTTTTGGCGAGGCCTGCGCGTGGCCCGTGCAAAGTTTCGTCACCAAATTTAAAGATGAATTCGATAGTCATGCCCGCCGCAAAACGGAGGCCGCTGAAAAGGCAAGCACGGAAGGCGCGGCCAAAAAATTGGAGGCGGTTTGACACTCTCTTCCTTGCCCAACGCCCGCCCCACGCTACGCTTCAGCTTGTAAGTCTAAACCCATATAAACCAAGTCGAAAGGATACATGAAGTCATACCTAAAAATCTTTGCACTGATCTGTGCAGTGACGGCCTCGGCCGCTCTGTTGTCGGCCTGCGATCACCAGGACAACAACCCTCCGCCGCCCCCGCCAGCCCCCGCGCCGGAACCGGTTCGTCCGAATTCCTAAACTGAGCTAAAGGCTCACTCCTTGCGCCGGGTCTTTCGAGATCCGGCGCAACGGACTCTTTCCAGTTGTACCGAAGGCCATCTGTGAAAAATCCGTTCAATCACGACACCCCTCCCGCTGACACGCCCCTGGTCAATGTCCAGGTGGACGGTGTGTGGAGGCAGTTCCCGAAAGGCCTCAATGCAGTCGAGGTCGCCCGCCGCGTGGGGAAATTCATCCCCCACTATTGTTACCACCCCAAGCTTTCGATTGTCGGCAATTGCCGCATGTGCCTGATCGAGATTGGCTCGCCCAAGATGGATGCGGAGCGCAAGCCCGTAATGGGGCCTGACAATCATCCGGAGATCAATTGGATTCCGCGTCCGCAGATCGGCTGCGCGACCCAGATTAGCGAGGGCATGGCCTTGCGCACCGAGTCACCCCTGGTCGATGAATGTCGTAAGGGCGTGATGGAATTTCTCCTGATCAATCACCCCCTCGATTGCCCGATTTGTGATCAGGCGGGCGAGTGTAAGTTGCAGGAATACTCCGTCCAGTACGGCACGGCCGGCAGCCGTTTTGTGGAGGAGAAGGTCAAGAAGCCGAAGCGAGTCGATATCGGCGCGAACATCGTGCTCGATGACGAGCGCTGCATCATGTGTTCGCGCTGCATCCGGTTCTCGAAGGAGACGGTGGACGACGATGTCCTCGGCTTCACGCAACGCGGCAGCCACACCACGCTGGCCGTTCATCCGGGCAAACGCCTGGATAATAATTACTCGCTCAACACGGTCGATATCTGTCCCGTCGGCGCGCTGACGAGCAAGGATTTTCGATTCCAAATGCGCGTCTGGTTTCTCAAGGAAACGAAGAGCGTCTGCACCGGTTGCGCGACCGGTTGCAACACGCTGGTCGGCAGCCGCGAGCAGACGGTGTATCGCCTGACCCCCCGCGAAAACGAAGCGGTAAATTCGCTCTGGATGTGCGATCAGGGTCGTCTCGGTTTTCACTATATCCACGGGCCCGACCGGTTGAAGCAACCGTTGGTGCGCTTGGGCCAGGAAAGAGTGCTCACGCCCTGGGCGGAAATCATCCCGCAACTCGCGGCACGGCTGCGGGAATTTCAACCCGGTCAAATCGCGATCATCGCTTCGGGGCGTCTGACTAATGAGGAGGCCTACCTACTCAGGGAAGTTCGCCAGGCGCTCGGCGGTGAGGCGGTGCTGACCGATCTCGTCCCCCGCGCCGGTGAAGCCGATGGCATTTTGCGGAGTGCGGATCTCAATCCCAACAGCCATGGCGTGGCGCTCTTCGGTCTCTCCCGGCAGGGTAAAGCGCTGGAGGAGATCCGGCAGGGAATCGAGGCCGGTCGCATCCAGGCTTTGCTCGTGCTCCATGAGGATCTCGTCAAGAACGCGGGCTGGCCGGAAGCCACGCTGGAGAAGCTGAAGCTTCTTGCCACGCAAACGCTGCTTAAAAGCGCGACGACCGAGCGGGCCGATTTTATTCTGCCCGGCGCAAGCTTCGCGGAAAAACGCGGGTCGCTGATCAATGATGCAGGACGCCTTCAGCGGCTCAATCAGGCCATCTCGGTCCAGGGCATGGCCATGGATGACTGGCAAATTCTTTTGCAATTGAAGGCGGCGCTCGGTGGAGGCAACGGCCTGCATACCATCGAGGAAGTCTTCAAGGCCATGGCCGAAGCCACGCCCGCCTTTGCGGGACTGAGCCTAAGCCGGATCGGCGATCTCGGGATCGAACTAAAACCAGCAACCGCCTCGGTATGATCACGCCCTACTTCGCCAACATGCCCGCGGATGTTCCCGGCTGGGTGCCGGATGTCTTCATCACGCTGATCAAGATTTTCATCCTGGTGAATGTCATTCTCGGGTTGGTTTCCTATACTGTCATGGCCGAGCGGAAAATCAGCGCGGCCATTCAAGATCGCATTGGGCCGAACCGGACAGGCGTGCCGTTAGGCGGCGTGAATATCCTGGGGCTTTTCACCATGCCGCGGTGGAGCATCTGGGGGCTGGGCCAGCCCTTGGCTGACGCGCTTAAGTTCATGCTTAAGGAGGAATTCACTCCGGCGCACGTGAATAAATTCTATTTCTGGCTCGCGCCCGCGATGGCCATGGTGCCCGCGCTGCTCACCATTTGCGTCATTCCTTTCGCTAGCAGCCATCCGGTCGTTTTGCCCTTTTTCGACTACACCATGAAGGCGCCCGGCGTCATTGCGGATGTCGGCATCGGCGTGCTCCTTATTTTCGCCATCGCATCGCTCGGCGTCTACGGCATCGTGCTGGCGGGTTGGTCGTCCAATTCCAAGTATCCATTCCTCGGCGGGATTCGCTCCAGCGCGCAGATGATTTCCTATGAAGTCTCCATGGGGCTTTCGGTCATTCCCCTCTTTTTGGTCATGGGCAATCTACGCCTGTCCGATGTGGTGCAATACCAAGTCGATCATGGCTGGACCGTCCTGCCCTTCCTCGCGGCGACCTGGCCATGGCACAACGGGGCGAGCTATCTCCTCTGGCTGCCCATGTTGATTTCGTTCCTGATCTTCCTGGTCTCGGCCTTTGCCGAGACGAACCGGCTGCCGTTCGATCTTCCCGAAAGCGAAACCGAACTTGTCGGCGGCTATCACACCGAATATTCCGCGATGAAATTCGCCCTCTTTTTCCTCGGTGAATATGCGGCGATGATCGTGGCTTCCTCCCTGATGGTGACGCTCTTCCTCGGGGGCTGGAGCCTGCCGCTGCCTTTCTATATGGCCTGGCAGGACCAGTGGTGGAGCATCCCCATCTATGCGTTCGTCTTTTTGCTTAAAATGCTCCTCTTCATCGTGCTCTTCATCTGGGTGCGCTGGACGCTACCCCGTTTTCGCTATGACCAGCTCATGAGCCTGGGCTGGAAATTCATCCTACCCATCTCACTCGCGAATATCGTCCTGACCGGCATCCTGCTCGCGATCGTCGGTTGATTTCCTGCGCCGCTCGCTCGCGGCAATCACCACGCAGAATTCCCCGCGCGGCTCGTGCGCCTTGAAGTACTCGAGTAATTCCGCCGCCGTTCCGCGACGGTACTCCTCGAATTTTTTCGTGAGTTCACGCGCGAGGCAAAGCCGAGCCTGGGGAATCTCCGTCAGCGCATCCTCCAGCATGCGCACGACGCGGTAGGGCGATTCAAAATAGATGCTGGTGAAATCGCGTCCGCCCGCCGCGATCAATTCCTTACGGCGTTGGCCGCCCTTCACCGGCAGGAAGCCGCCGAAATAAAAGGGCACCATGGGGAAGCCCGATCCGGCCAGGGCGAGCAACGGCGCGGAAGGTCCCGGCACAATTTCCAGCGCGACCCCGGCCTGCACCGCCGCGCGGATCAGTCGCTCACCGGGATCGCTCACGCCGGGCATGCCGGCATCGGAAACGAGGGCGATATTTTTGCCCTGTTCAAAGTGGAGAAGAAACTCCGCCGTTCGCTTGGCCTCGCTGAATTGATGATAACTCACGAGCGGCTTGCGAATCTCGAAGCGAGTCAGCAGATGGCCGGTGTGACGGGTATCCTCAGCGGCGATGAGATCGACCTCGCGCAGGACGCGAATGGCGCGAGCCGGCATGTCCTCCAGGTTTCCTATCGGGGTGGCGACGACATAAAGTTTGCCCGGCATGCGACTTTTATGAAGCAGTCCGCTCCGGCGGGCAAGAACAGCGTCCCCGGGGACGGTCCATGAAGAAAGTAAACAGATCTGATCCTTCGACAGGTTCTAGGATTACGGATTCATCCGGGGAGCGCAATTCACGGAGAATGACTCGACGCTGTGACAAAGAGGATTATAATACGATTATGCTTCCCGACTTACGCAGGGACACGGTCAAGCTTGGAAATCTCCTAAGTATCGCGGAGCAAATCCAGGCCTTCGGACTTGGCAATAAGACCGGCGAGATTTACATCACGAATGTTCCGCCCCCGGCCCGCATCAATCTGATCAACGGTGAAATTGTCGATGCCCAGTTCGGGCTGCGTTCCGGTGTGGAGGCGGCGGTCGCGCTGATCAATCTTCCCGATCCGCAAACGGAATTCATCGTCGGCGAAAAAGCTCAACGCCGGACGATCAACATGCCCTATATGCAGGTGCTCTGCGAAGCCGCGCGGGTCAAGGATGAGACCGCCAACGATGACGAGAGCCGCCCGACCGAGCCGATCCGGCTGGCGCCGACCAATCCCTATATGCGGATCACGCTCGGCACGGAGATCAAAACCTTCCCCATTCGCCCAGGCATCGCCTATATCGGTCGCTCGACCATCAATGATATCGTGATCAACGATCCCACCATTTCGCAACGCCACGCCAGTATTGAATATTCCCGCGCCGGCGTGTTCCTGAAGGACCTCGGTTCGACCAACGGCACCTATGTGGCCGGTCAGCCCATCAAGGAACGCTGGCTCAGCGTGCAGGACAGCCTGCAATTCGGCGGCGTGCATTGCCTCTTTATCGGCGGCCTCAAGAAGGCTTCCCCCGCCAAGTGAAATCCCGTTTTCGAGGCTTTAAATACTTGTCCGGGAGCTCTAGTTCTTTGGAGATGCAGAACGCCTCCACCCCGGCCGGCCGGCGGGTCTTGATTTTATCGGTCAGCGCGGGCACGGGGCATACCCGGGCGGCCGAGGCGCTGGAAAAAGTTTTTCGCCAGCAACCCGGCGTTGGCGAGGTGCGCAATGTCGATGCCCTCCGTTTCACGAATAAGCTTTTCCGCGATTTCTACTCGAAGCTCTATATCCAACTCGTGAACCGCGCGCCGACCATTCTCGGTTTCGTTTATCGCAGCAGCGACGAGCCGTGGAAAACGGACCGGATGCGGCTCATGCTCGACCGCCTGAACACCGGGCCGCTGGAGCGGTTCATCGCGAAGTTCAAGCCCGACATCACGGTCTGCACCCACTTCCTGCCCGCGGAAATCATTTCGTACCTGATCAACAAGGGGAAACTCAACGCGCGGCTTTCCATTGTCGTCACCGATCTGGATGTCCATGCCATGTGGCTTTGCCGTACGTTTCACCGCTACTTCGTCGCGCTGGAGGAAAGCAAGGTGCATCTCGAAGTACTCGGCCTGCCGGGGAATAACATCACCGTCAGCGGTATTCCCATCGATCCGCTTTTCGGCAAACAGGAGGACCGCGCGGCGTTACGGCTTGAAGCGGGCCTGGATAACGACCGACCGCTTTTTCTCATCTCGGCCGGTGCGCTGGGCGTCAGCCCGGCCGCGGGCGTGCTGGACAGTCTTTCCCGGCTCAAACATCCGGCCCAGGCTGTGATGATTTGCGGCAAGAATCCGGAGCTGAAGGAGGACCTGGAAAAACAAGCCAAGGCGATCGAGGCCTCCACTCCGGGCCTCAGCATTCGCGTGCTGGGCTACACCAACGAAATGCATCGCTGGATGCAGATGGCCGATCTCTTTATCGGCAAGCCGGGTGGATTGACGACCGCGGAATGCCTCGCGTCGGGCCTGCCGATGATCATCGTGGCGCCCATTCCAGGCCAGGAGGAGCGCAACAGCGATCACCTGCTGGAAAAAGGAATCGCTCTCAAATGCAACGAATTTACGACCCTGGCCTATAAGCTGGATAATCTTCTGGATGATCCCGCCCGCCTCGCGGCCATGCGGGAAAAAGCGCTGGCCTACAGCCGCCCACAGGCGGCCGAAACGATTGTCGATACGTTGCTCAATCAGCCCGTGGAGGAAGCGGCGCAGGTCAGCCCGATGAAACAGGTGGAGCCCTAGCTGGGTTTCACTTAGATAGTTGCTCTTTTTCTCTGTCATCCTGAGCTTGTCGAAGGATCAGTTCTGCCTCGGAAAATGCGGGAGGCAACCGACCTGATCCTTCGACAAGCTCAGGATGACAGAAAGTTTTGCGGGTAACTTTTCTTCAGCAAGCTGCCAGGGAGGCTGAGCTTTAATCAATATCCGAAGGGCCAACGGCGCCTTTTTTCGGCACCGTCTTCAGGATATCGATCTGGAGATTCTCCATCAGTTGCAGCACTGGCATATCGATATCCACCAGTGGATTCACTTCCTCTAGCGCGGTTTTCAAGATCGCGATATGGCCGACGTCGAAACTGCCCAAGGCCGCGTCCATCGCGACCCACTTATCCGGGCCGACCCATGCTTCGGCCCACATGTGAAAACCGAAAACGCCGGTATCACGGTCGACTTTGTTCGTGATGGTCGGTTCATCCACTCCGGGGGGAATGTAGCCGAAGCCGATCACGCATCGCGTGGGCAGCCCGGCGGCCCGGCCCAGCGCGGCGCAGAGCACGGCATGTTCCGTGCAATCGCCTTCACGGGATCTAGCCGTCTCCTGGGCCGAGGCGAAACCGATATCGAGATCCTTCTTCGTGATATAGACGCGCACGAAATGCTCGATGCGGTGCGCCGCGATCACCGGGTTCTTTTCGTTTCCCACGGCTTGCTTTGCCAGCGCCTGGATCTCGGGTGAATTGACCTCGAGATAGGCGGAGGCCTGGAGATAGGGATGCAATTCCGGCGTATCCGCATGAGGTAATTGCCAGGTCACATCGTCGGCGCGGATTTCCGGCGCGGTGACGACGATTTCAATCGCGCCCGGCTTGGAGGAGATCACGCGCTGCTCACCCTGGTTCCAGAGCGTCAATGGCGATTTCGAATCGCGCGTGGTGATGCGATAGAAAGCCTGGGACTGCCGGTTCGGCGAGGGGATGGCGTGTTGAGGCCGGATGAGGGAACCGGCGAAGATCTCGGCTCCCTCCGGCTGCTTCATGCACTCGGCGCGATCTGCGACGATTTCATCGAGCGCGCCGATGCCGGGAATATGGAGGATTGATTCGACGTCGCCATTTTTATCATCGATCCAGGAACTCTCCTTCATGCCGGGCATGAGACTGGTGCTGCTGGAGATTTTCCAGACGTGCCGATCCACGCCTCGTACACGGCGCATCTCCGATCCGACGATGGCGCCCTTTTCCCAGACCACACCTTGCGGATAATCGCTTTCGAAAGTCGGGAAGGAAAACGGCTGGCCGGGCTTGAGTGGAATGGTAGCGCTCAGACGGCGAATAGCTTCGGGCCCCAGGGCGGCCAGTCGAGGGACCGGGTAGCGGGCGGTTTGTCCGCGGCTGGAAACGACCAGTTCGTCGCCCTCGCGGTGGCCGCTTGATTCGATATGCGAACCGGTGCCCTCGGTGATCTGCTCAAAGCTCAGCACGCCGCCCTTGGCATCCTCGGTGATTTTCGAGGACGAAGTCATCTTGAGATTGGTGGTCATCCGCTTGACCACGAATTCCTGTTGATCGAGAGTGCAGTATTCCGGTCCGGAGGGCGTATCGATTTCAGTCGTAACCGTGCTCTCATAACCGCAACGCTTGCCGTCGAGCACGAGGATCGACCATTCCTCGAAGATCTTCTTTTCCGCGCCGTTGGCTGGCGGGGGCGTCAGCGGAGGGGCGGTCTGGGCCATCAAGCCGATGACCGCCATCCATCCCGCCAGGACCGTCCCCAGGAACTTACTGAGGTTGAGCCGGGGCTGGCGCCGTGGGAGGGGCATTCGTGGTCGGGCTTGGTGCGACAGGAGCTGGAGCAGCTTCAGGTGCAGGTGCCGCGTTCGTGGCCGTGTCGGGAACCGGAGCGGGGGCAGGGAGCGGCGGGGCCGGTGCAATGATCGGCGGCGGAGCCGGCGGCGGTGTAGGCGAGGGGACGAAGGAACTCAGGGGATGTCCCAGTGAGCGCAAAACGACGGACGCCGCACCCAGTCCTCCGGTGATGAAGATGCCTTGATTGCCGATGCCGGAAACCGAATAGCCCTTCACGCCCTCATCATCGGACGACACCGCGACGGACCAGGAATCGATCGGGGCGAGCCATTGCAAATCAGGCGGTAGGTTACGGCCCTTGAGCGCCGAGCCCAAGGTCGGATTGAACATCGCGGCGAGCGAGAGATAGGGCATGGCCGTCTGATAAGTACGGTCGAGGAATTTGGGCGAATTGAAAAAGATCAACTGGGAAGCATCGGCTTTCCTGTCGCCGATCTGACGCTTGAAACCGGCATCGTTGAGCAGGCCCACGCTTTCATCGCGCTGGAAACTGCGCGCGGCCTGATTCTCGGTCAGGAAGATCCCGAAATAGGGTCCATCCTCGGTGATCGTCGGGCTGATCGGCAGGGGCTGCACGAACTTCAGCGTGGCGAAATTGTGGCCATTGGCGCTGATTTCATTCACCACCGCGCTGGTCTCAAATCGCTGGCGAATGGTATCGACGATGGCGGCAATCGTCGGTTTGAAGTCGTCCGGCTTGTCGAGTTTCACGAAAAGGCCAGCCTCGGGATAGGTGGCATCGCTGCCCCATTCCAACTGGAAGGAAATTTCCTTTCCGAGCGGATCGATCACGTTGTGCTGGAGATCGAGCTTTTCATTTTGTGCCCAATTCTGGAGCGAGGAAATTCCAGCGTCCACCACCGGATTCGTTCCCGGCGCCTGCGATGATTGTTCCTGGAGATCTTTCCAGGCCTGCCCAAAGTCCAGGCTGCGGGCCCAGTAAAATTCCGTGTCCGGGCTGGTGAATTTCAAGGTGTCAAAAGCGCATGGCCCGGCAGTCATGCCGGCATCGCGTTGAGCCTGGGCCGGGATCAACATCGAAAAATGGTCCGCGATATCGCCGTCCTCGAAGCGAGTTCCCACCATCATGGCACCGAGCGCCTGCCACTTTTTAGCGAGATACGTGCCTTGGGCCGGATTCGTGGACGCGAGGTGTTTCTGCAACATCCCCAAGGCGCTCTGGGAATCGATATAGAGAATGGTTTCCGAGTCCTTGCCCACCCGGAGCAATGATTTCTGGTAGGCGGCGTTTTGGCTCAGGCTGGGCGTGGAGGCCTTTTTTCCCAGACGGTCCCACCAATCCTGCAACGAGGCCTCGCCCCAGGCGGTAATGATCCAACCCCGATACTGGGCGACGCAAATCTTATCGGGCGCATTGGGGCCCTTGATCCATTGGTAATCGAGTCCCTCCACCTGACCGGAACCAGTGGTGCCTTGCGCGAGCGCATCCGGATAGGCCGCTTTCAGCTTATCAATAAAACCGTTGAAATCGCCAAGGCCGGGCTTCGGCTTGAGCCCCGCAATTAGGCCCGCCTGGACTGGATTATTGGGATCGAAGTGGGTGAGGGCGATGAAGGACTGCCCGCTCAAGCAGGGGAGAAAAGCCTGGAGCAACTCGAGATTCTTGCCGCCAATCTGGTTGCTGATGGTATCGAGTAGCGGTTTCGCGTTCGGCGAATCGACGATTTGTTTTAAGTGGGAGGTTTCGTAATCGGCGGTAATGGCGGCCGCATTTGGAATGGTCGCAAAGACCACGGTGTCGGAAGGCACGAGGTCGGCGGCGGCGACTTTATTTGGCCCAAATAAATAATACCAAAGGGCAGCACCGATAAGGAGAACAAGGGCGAGACAGAGCAGCGAAATGCGGATGGCTGAGGTCATGGTAGGATTTCAAGTTGCCGCTGCGAAGGACGTTTGGCAACAGTCCTGCAAACGAGGGGCTGGATCCTTATGATTCGCCGCGAGCGAGGGCTTCGGCTCGATTTTTCGCGGCGGTAAGACAGCGGGCGATAAGGTCATTAAGCGCGTTATCTTTTTCCAGCACGTCGCAACCAGCCAGTGTCGTGCCCCGTGGACTTTTGACCTGGGCGGCAAGTTCCAGTGGAGAAAGAGTCGATTGCGCGGCCAGTTGCGCGGAACCCAGGACGGTCTGCAACGCGAGCGCGTGAGTCAATTTTTCCGGCAAGCCGAGCGCGACCCCGCCTTGGATCAGCGCGTCGATAAAATGGAAAAGGTAGGCGGGACCGCTGCCAGACAATGCCGTGATCGCATCGATTTGCTTTTCCTCCACCCGCCAGGCGCGGCCGGAAGCGGAGAGAATGCGCTCGATCAACTCATAGTCCTTGTCGCGCACGTGCGGGCCACCGGTAAAGACGCTGGCTCCCGCGCCGATCTGCATGGGGGTATTGGGCATGGCGCGGATCACCCTCGCGGTGGGGTGCAGCCACGCGCCGATTTTCTCGAGCGTGAGACCGGCGGCGAGGGAGAGAAAAAGTTTGCCCGCGCTGGCCTCGCGCACGGCGGGCAACGCGTCGGGAAATTGCTGTGGCTTGAGCGCGAGAATGATGAGGTCGCTCTCGCGGACGAGTTGGACGTTGTCTCCCGTCCAGCGCGCGCCGGGAGAAGGGAAGAGACTAAGGAAAGTCTTCCCCGATTCCGCGCTGCGGGAGGAGCAAAGGAGATTTTGATCGGAAGTGATTCCGCCCTGCACCAGCCCGACCGCCAGGGCGCGCGCCATTTTTCCGGCGCCGATGAAACCGATAACCATAGAACGATGGACTAGACGCCGAGGCCGAATTTTTTCAGCTTCGTGTAAAGGGTCGGCCGGTGGATGCCTAAAAGTTCTGCCGCCTTTTTCTTGTTTCCGTTGCACTGGTCGAGCGCGGCGACGAGCGCGGCTTTTTCCCGCTCGGCGAGGTTGAACGACTGTGTGTCGGTCATGAGCGGGCGCAGGCGCGAGGTCTGTGTGGGCGCAGTCTGCCCGTAGGCGGGGTAAGGATAGGGCTCGTCCGCGACCGAGGTCGGATCCAGCGGCATGGTGTGTACGACTTCATGTGGAAGATTGCGCGGGGTAATCATACTGCCCTGCGCGAGAACGACCGCGCGTTCGATGACGTTCTGGAGCTGGCGGACATTGCCCGGCCATGGATAGCGCAAAAGCGCATCGTAGGCCTCGGACTGGATGGTCAACTGCCCCTTGTTCATCTTCGAGCAGAAGCGATGGAGGAAAAGCTGCGCCAATTCGGGAATGTCCTCGGTGCGTTCCCGCAGTGGTGGGATGGCGAGGGTGAAGGTATTGAGGCGATAGAAAAGATCCTCGCGCAGACGGCCGTTGCGGATCGCCTCTTCGGGCCGACGATTGCTGGCGGCGATGAGACGGAAGTCGGCTTTCTGGACCTGCGTGCTGCCGAGCGGGCGGAATTCGCGTTCCTGTAGGACGCGGAGAAAACGGGTCTGGAGATCGATCGGCATCTCCGCGATTTCATCGAGGAAAAGCGTGCCGCCGCCCGCCGCGCTGAGCATACCGGGAAAATCCTGACTCGCGCCGGTGAAGGCGCCCTTCTTATAACCGAAGAGTTCGCCTTCGATCATGTTTTGCGGGAAGGCGGCGCAATTGAGTTTCACGAGAGGACCCGACGCGCGAACGCTTTGCTCGTGAATGCGATTGGCGAAGATTTCTTTTCCCACTCCGCTCTCGCCGACGACGAGAACGTTGGCCTCGCTCGGCGCGATTTGCGCGACCAGTTCAAAAAGCTCGGCCATCCGCGGGTTCTTGAAGACGGGCTGAAGCTGGGCCTCGGCGCGTTGGACCCGCTTTTTCAGGCGCTCGGTTTCCTCACGAAGCTGGACCGTTTCCTGACGCAGTCCGCGCTGCTCAAGGGCCTTGGTGACGAGGCTGAGCAATTCTTCCGGCACGTAGGGTTTGCTGATGAAATGAAAGGCGCCCATCTTGATCGAGGCGATGGCGTTGTTCAGTGAGTCGTTGGCGGTCACGACCAGCACGGGCAGGGAGGGGTGCTCCTGACGGATGGTTTGCAGAAGATCGAGACCCTCGTTATCGGGTAGACCGAGGTCGAGCAAAAGCACTTCGGGTTGTTGCTCCGCAATCATTTGCAGACCCTGCCGACCGGTGAAAGCGGAGAAGGTCGCATACCCGCGCCGTTCCAGAATAGCGGCGAGCGTCGCCTGGATATTCCGCTCGTCGTCGACGATGCCAATCAAGGGTTTGGAACTCATGGCTGTTTCATTTTCCCGTCTCCTCGGGCGGTGAAGGTCCCGCCAACACTCCACCCTAGGCTGATGGCATGAATTAGTACAGTTTCAAGGTCGAGCAAAATACTTAAGGGGCCGAAGGTTGTGGGGGTGGAGGCAGAGGAACGGTCGATTTGCAGATGTCCTTGGCGATGATGATCGCCTCCTGTTCCAATTTGCCGAACGGATAGCCCGGGTCGATACATTCGCGAATGTAATCGGTCAGGAACGCGCGGATATTCCCATACCGCTCGTACTGTGCCACATGCACACATTGATGAACGAAGGCGTAGCGATCGTTCCAGGCATCGAGGCGTAAGCAGATCCCATAACCGAGGGCGAGGCCGGGGGACTTGGCCGAAAAGAGCCCGACTTGCTTCGCGATGAAAAGAATGTCGGCATGATCGACTTCCGGCAGCTTCTCCACCTGTTGTACGCGAATTTTATCCGGATGCACGACTCCGGCGCGGCGGGCATCGGCAGTCTGGCTTTCGTCAAGGATACTTCCCTCTTTGAGCATCAAAGCCTCCTCCTTTTCGCACCAGGCCGCAGCGAGCGGAATGATGAGGGGGAGGGAATTCAGGAAAGATTTCATGGCAACGCGGGTTCCTTATCTCAGAAGTGGACTGGCTTGCGCAAGGCTGTCGAAAGTTTTCCCAGATAATCGCGACGCCGGATCTCAATCGCGCCGAGTCGCGCGGTGAGGGGGGAGAGGACCTGCGTGTCGAAGAGTTCGAATTGACGCGCGCGAAGATGGTCCATTAAAAAGCAGAGCGCGATCTTCGACGCGTCGGTCGCGCGATGGAACATCGATTCCCCGGCGAAGAAGCCTTGAATGGCGACGCCGTAAATCCCGCCCGCGAGTTGGCCTTTTTCCCAGACCTCGACGCTGTGAGCGTGGCCTTGACGATGGAGCTCCGTGTAGGCATCGACGAAACGGGGGCTGATCCAGGTCGATTCGCGTCCCGGCGCCGGTTCCGCGCAAGCCTCGATGACGGCGCGAAAATCGCGGTCGATGGTCAGCTCGAAGGGATGGTGTCGCAACTTGGATTCCAAGCGGCGCGGCGGCTGAAAGCTCTCGATCTCAAAGATCGCGCGGGGATCGGGCGACCACCAGGTGAGGGGATCATCGGTCCACGGAAAAATTCCGGATTTGTAAGCGAGAAGAAGGCGGGGAACGGAGAGGTCGCCGCCGAGGGCGAGCAGCCCCTCGCGATTGGCTGCTCGGTGATCCGGGAAAGAAAGATTATCCGGACGCAGGATGTTCATGGCGCACTGAAGAGAACGACAATTTGCGTGATGGCCACGATGAAGCTCAAAACGACGACCAGGCCCGCCGGCATCACCTTGCGGGTGCGCAGGAAGCGGCGCCCCATGATGACGATCAGCAGAATGCTGAGGAGTAACGCCGCGTAGGGCGCGAATTTCCAGGTGTAGTAGTAGCCAAGCAGCAACGCGATCACGCCACACACGGTGCCGGCAATGAGCGAGGGCAGGCTCTTCGCCTTCACGTAGCCCATCAGGCCTCCGAGAATCAGAAGGATGCCGTAAATATAAAGAAGGAGAACCGGAAAGCTCATGCCGTCAATTTGCCTGAGTTCTGCCTGGGACGCAACGTTCCTCCAGTGGCGGAGCCTAGGGCAAACGATGTCGGTCGGGAAACAGTCCCCTTTTCCTTGGGACAAAATTCCCCAACCTGAAAAGAAAAGGGGGTGATTTTCCCCGCCATTCGGGAAAAAAATCGGACGTGATTTTGAAGCGGGAAATATAAGGGATTGCTCCGGTGGCAGTTGGAGCAGCCACATTTGCCATGGCATGGCATGGGCTAGGTATTGATTGGCTTATGATGAGTTGCCCGCGCCCGTCTCTCCTTGGCGAAATCCCTTTGAACTCGAGACCACTCACCCTCGAGGTGAGCCTTCCCTGGCGCCCCCTTTTCTTTCCTCTTTATGAAACCTGCCGACACTGTCTTTGTCATCCCCACCTACCGGCTTCGCGATGTCGCGGAGACCATTGAGATTTACGATCAACATATCTGGAGCAACGGCCACTCGACGAAAATGATGGTTTTCGACGACTCGAGTCTCGCCAATCACGACAAATATTATTCCGCGCTGGAAAAGACGAAGACCCACAATGAGGTGTTCTATATCGGTCCCAAGGAGAAGGAGGAATTCCTCTCCTTCCTGCAAGGGAAACTGAGGGACAACAAACTCCAGTCCATCGTTCGCAATCTCTTTCGGCCCAGCTATGGAGGGAACCGTAACTTCACCCTGATCTATACCCTCGGCGCTTACATGGTCAGTTCGGACGATGACATGCGTCCCTACGGCTTGATGGAAATGAACTCACCCTCCCTCGATGAACATGAGATCAGCCGGGGCCTGCTCATGAAACCCGATCGAAAAGGCTACGTCCAAAAGTCCTTCGATCTGATCTCGTCATTCCAGGATGTTTTGGGCAAGCGCCTCGTGGAAATTCCCAGCAACTATGCCCAGGGGGAATTGCTGGAAGACAGCGCGACGGACCTCGAGACCAATACGACGGAGACTTTCCTGGCCGAGAACACCCTGCGGTTGCGGCAGGGAAAAGTGCCGCCCCAAACCGTGGTGAAAATGGCGCAAACGTTTCGCACCGGCACTAATGATATCGATGCGCTGGATTTCGTCCGGCTCTACCTGCGCGATGGGACGCAAAGCCAGAGCAACCTGCACGAGTTTAATGAACAATATGTGCTGGCCAATTTTCGACCCGTGGTGACGAACAAGAACTGGCGGATGGATTGCGGTGTCGCCGCCTACGATAATCGGGTGGGCCTTCCCCCATTCTTTCCGACCCGTCTTCGCTTCGAGGACTATCTTTATCGCTTATGGATTCAGCAAAGGGGCATCGTCTCCGCGCATGTACCCGCGGTCCAGACGCACGTCAAAAACAATTACATGCGCAATCCCTTGGCCATGGACGTATTCAACGAGGAGATTTGCATTCTCCTGAAAAAGAAATTCAAGCAGACCCTGCGGAAGACTGAGGATTTATCCATCACGTTCGATTACAATGGCGAAGTGACGTCCGCGGATACCGAGGAAATTCTCGAGAAAATAACCGATATTTATCGCCAGGTTATGAAGGAATCGGGTGCGGGCCGGAGTCGAAAGCGAAGCGAATCCCTTCGTCTCTTTGCGGAAAATCTCAAGCGATCCTTCTATGGGTTTGAACCTGATTTCTTTCAGCAGAACGTCTCGCGCATCGTGGACGACGTGGTCAGTCAAATCAGGTCGTCCCTGGAGCTTTGGCCGACACTGGTCGAGATGTGCTATTTCTATAAGGACAAAAAGGCATTCCCCCATCGCAAGGTAAGAAACCAGCGAATCAAACTAAAGTTCAGTCCGGTCGGAGCTTAGGAGCTTCTATTTTCAGTCATCCTGAGCTTGTCGAAGGATCAGGTCTGCCTTTTTAAGAAAGCAAAAGGCAACCGAACTGATCCTTCGACAAGGTAATAACTGACTTGACACACATGACCATTCTCGCTAGAGTGGCCACATGAGCGAGACTAAGTTCCCCCAAACTCTGCACGCCGCCATCAAATATTTTGCAGATGAGGACGTTGCTTTCGAGTACATGAAGGCAGTTCGCTGGCCTACGGGTATCGTCACTTGCCCTCGTTGCTCTTCGGGAAAAAACAGCTTCGTTAAGACCCGCAAGATTTGGCACTGCTCGGAATGTAAGCGGCAATTCTCGATCCGGGTTGGAACCATCTTCGAAGATAGTCCCATCAAGTTCGATAAATGGATTTGCGCAACTTGGTTAATTGCCAATGCAAAGAACGGTATCAGTTCCTACGAGATTGGGAGATCGCTTGGCGTTTGCCAAAAAACCGGGTGGTTCATGCTCCAGCGTATTCGCCTGGCCATGCAGAACGGCACGATTGAAAAAATGAGTGGCCGCGTGGAGTCCGACGAAACTTTCATCGGAGGTCGCTCCCGGTTCATGCACAAGTCGAAGTGGAAAGATGTCTCTGGTTGGAAGGGAAAGACTCCCGTTCAAGGTCTGCTGGAGCGCACCACGGGCGGTAAAGCCTCTCGCGTAAAGCTGAAGGTTCTGAAAACCACGCGCAAGCATGAGGTGCAGGGAAACGTGCGCGAATACGTCCTGAAGGGCTCTGAGGTCCACACGGACGCGCTTCGCAGCTATATCGGCATGAACGATGAGTATATCCATCAAGTCGTCGATCACGCGATATGCTACGCCAAGGGCCATGTCCACACGAATGGGCTGGAAAACTTCTGGTGCTTACTCAAGCGGACGATCAAGGGCACATACGTCAACGTCGAACCCTTTCATCTCTTCCGCTACCTCGACGAACAGGCTTTTCGGTTCAATGAGCGCAAAGACACGGATGCAGGCCGGTTCATCAAAGTCATGGCTGGGATCGTCGGCAAAAGCCTGACGTTCGCCAAACTAACTGGCAAAACGGAGGGCGGTGAGTGTCTTCCAGCGTAGGCAGAAAAGAGGGAAACGAATATGACCTTAGAAGAAATCAAGCAGGAGATCGCGAAGGGAATTAAATCGTCGGACGAAAAGCAGGCGACGATGACTCCCGATCAGCGCTTCCAGAGCGGCCTGAAGAACAGCCAGAACGTCCATCGGGATACATCAATAGTGCCCCCTAAATCAGTCGAGTAATTCTTCCCAGGAACACTTGCACGTTTTCTTGATCCGGGCCGCCACCTGAATCGTTGGATTGGCTTTGCCGCCTTCGATGGACTGGAGATAGGTTCGGCTGACGTTAATGGCTTCGGCAAATCGCTCCTGACTCAGCTTGAGCGCCATTCTGCACCGATAGACGTTCTGGCCAAATGCTCGCTGATTCACGATTTGTCATCGTGCCCGTCCGCCAATCCGTAGTGAGCCAAGTATAGTGAGCTTTTTGATTGAAGGAACGATGCCCTTCTGCTTTTACTGGTCCGACTATGAGCCCTCGCTTTGTCGCACTGATATTGTTTCCTCTCCTTCTCTGCGGCTGCGGAGGCACTGGCATCGACATGGTGATGCAATCGCAAGCCCAGTATGCGGCGCTTCCGCCAAACCAAGTTCGGGTATCATCTCATCCTCCAAAGGGCCAATACCAACTCTTGGCGCTGATGAGCCTAAACGCCGAGGCGAACGATACTCCGGCCAGCGCAATAGCGAAATTCCAGCGCCAAGGTGCCTCCATCGGGGCAAATTATGTGTGGATCGTATCGGGCCAGGATCAGACCTACATTGCTCCAGCCATTTCTAATACATATTCGACCGCGAACGCCTCTGGAGTCGGAGTGGCTTCTTACGACGGATACGGCAATGTTGTGGTCGCCGCTGCAGGATCGGCTACAGAAGACAGCGCTAGCACCTATATGCCGTCTCACAACTACGTGAGGACTCTTCTGAATGCCAAGGCGCTTCGAATCGTATCGGGTAATAATGAGCCGGATATGAGCGCTCGATCATCCCTGACACCACCTTAGCGCTTACACGATACCACACTCTGTGCTATGATAGATTCATGCCCAATTCGTCAGACCCAACTCCATTCCAGCGGTTTGATTCGTTGATGCGGCAGGTTATCAGCGTACCGAAGGAGGAATTGGATAAGCGCGCCAAGAAGGCTCGCAAAGAGCGGGAAGCGCGTCGAAAGCGCTAAGCTTGGCCAGGTGCTGACAGCAGGGCATCCATACGGCTGATTAGTTCCCAGCCCACTTCGGCCGCAGCCGACCTGAGTTTTTTGACAAATTCACCGTCAAGTAGCACGAGGTCTCCTGCCTTGATGATCCTTAACTCGGGAAATTGCTGCGCCCGTTCAACGAACTTTTTATCGGCGATTCCGGATCTATGGATTAAAGCATTTCGTACGCAAGAAAGCGCTCCGATATAGCCATCTGCCGTATCCGTGAAGAGCTTTTTATATTCCTCTCCGAATGCAATGGAGTAGTACAGTTTGATTAATTCTAACTTTTGAAATGAGACCTTACCTACTTCCAATAGCCAAGATCCATACTGGAACCGGGGATCGTTTTCGGTGGTATGCACCGTCTTTGCGGTGATATTTTCGTCGTGTTTTTGAAGTTGATTTGAAATTGCAAGACGTGCCGCAACTTCCTTCGGGCCATGATCCACACCAATAGACCATAAGTCGGCAGCTAAACATTCAAAGGCGGTCCATGATCCAAGAACGACTGAAGCAAAGAGGGCATCAATGCTGTCTTTCATGGCCTTATCGACAGACGTCTGGAGCAACGTCTCGATGTAGGCCACGCCGAAGTGGAGCCTTAATCTTACTCTTTCATCCTCTGAAATTTCCATAAACTCATTCATTTGCTGACTCGCGTCCTCCAGAACTCCCCTAGGAGTGTCCTCGGTAAAGTCAGCAAGCTTAATGTTTCCTGCGCCTTTTATCTTCGAGAGAGCATTGTCGAAAAAATCTGATCCCGACGAACCATGAAGGCGAGTTCAGACGGCATGACTGCGAATGTGGCAGTGCGGTTCAGATTGAGGATAAAGGCGTCTACGCACTCCTTAAGGCGATCGGATTTAATGCCAGCAAATTTAGTCATGAGAGAATCCCAATCTTGCTTGCCTCGAAGAAGCTGCATGTATTTGAAGTCCCGCATTATCAGCGGATACTGAGGATTTATCCTTGTGCGTCAAGTCAGTTATTGCCTTCGACAAGCTCAGGATGACTGAAAATTTGGAGAGTAAGTTTTTCAGCAGGCGCCTAGAAAACGAGCCACTATTCGCAAGGCGCGGGAATCACTCCGTCCAGCAACTTGGCGCTGCTGAGCACGCCGGGAAGCCCGGCCCCGGGATGCGTGCCTGCGCCGACGAGATAGAAGTTCTTCACGTCCTCGCTGACGTTGTGGGGGCGGAACCACGCGCTCTGGGTGAGGATCGGTTCGAACTGGAAAGCCGAGCCCAGATGGGCATCGAGCTGCGTCTCGAAATCCTGCGGCGTCCAGACGATCTTGCTGACGATATGCTTTCGCAAGTCCGGGCAAAGTTTTTCCAGCGAGGCCAGGATCGTATCGGCGTATCGATCCTTGACCGCTGCCCAATCGATGTCGCCACCGAGATGCGGCACGGGCGAAAGGACATAGAAGCATTCGCAGCCGGGAGGCGCGAGCGTCGGGTCGGTGCGGGTCGGCGCATGGAGGTAGAGCGAGAAATCGGAGGCCAAAATCTTGCGCCGAAAGATGTCCTCCAATAATTCCTGGTAGCGCTCGGTCAGGACGATGCTGTGATGCGCGAGATCGGGATAGGTCCGGTCGGTGCCGAAATAAATCAGGAAGAGGCTCATCGAGTAGCGCATGCCGTCGAGCCGCGAGTCGATCCACTTCTTTCGCACGGTAGCAGGCACCGCCTTCTTGTAGAAGTTCGCCACGTCGGCATTGGAAACCACGATGGAAGCGGGAATTTTCTCGCCCGAATCCAGTCTCACGCCCTGGGCCGTTCCATCGCTCACGAGCAGTTCCGCGACGCGCGTGTTGAGCCGGA
>JAMFSY010000100.1 GCA_026225555.1 Methylacidiphilales bacterium | reverse complement strand
TTTCAAAAACAAGGGACTTGCCGATGCGTCCGCTGGATTGGAAACAGGTGATGAGACGGTAGAGTATTTTTAGAGATTCGGGGGACATGGTTTCTTAGGTATTGGGTTTAATGATCGTCCAAGAGGATTTGGACTTGTTCTTACCCTTAGGGGGCAGTGTCAACGGATCGGTGCCGAAGTCGCTCTGTGGCTCCGTCAACTGAGGCATTTCTGGTCGCGGTCTTTCGGAGCGGTGCGGCGTAACGGTGGCGGGCATTACATCCGCCGGAGCCATCCCGAGCGGATAGCGCCGCTTCAACCGTCGCTTCATAAACGAGTAAACCGCTGGTCGCGTCGTTGTAATTCCATGAGAGGCCAAAAGCTTCACGATGGCCTCCCACATCTGGCGTTTGCGCCTCGCTTCGAGGATCAAGTCGAAGTGAGGCTCCAATTTGCTTTGAAAAGATTTGCCGGGCATACCCCTGTGGGCGATGTCAACCGTTTCTACAAATTTCCAGATGTTGATAGATATTGGATCGTCCACCCGATGCGCCGTTAAAATGTGGAAATAACTGAGAACGGATTGCCCTGCCAAATCCTCCTCAAGCGGAGCTTAGGGACATGTCTGACGGTTATTTCTCTGATCTTTATTTGATCCATCACTACCTGATGAAAATGGGACGATGATGGATGAGTTGATAGCTGTTTATTTGATTACAATATCGAAGGAATGGAGGTAGTCATGAGCTTCTATATGTAGATAGATGTAAGTATGAGAATGTGGGATGGTTTCCTCTGAGAGGTGCCTATAAATCAGCTTTCTTTGAGTTAGAATAGGCCATGGTTTCCAAGGTCGTTTGCACTTCAGCAAAGGGAGCGATTGATTACTTTGAGGATCACCTCAATGTGGCCGATTACTTTGTTAAGGGCGAGAAAGTGGATCGGGGCCAGTTCATCGGAAATGTTGCGGAACGGTTGGGACTCGATGAAGCAGCGGTGACTCGGGAAAAATTCGCAGCCTTCGTTCAATGCGACATGAAGGGATTGGGGGCCGATTCCAAACGGCAGCGGGTTTCGGAGATTAAGTATATCGAGTTCACCTACAGTCCTCCCAAAGCCGTAAGTGTCGTCGCGGTGGTCGATGATCGGGTGAAAGTGGAGCTTTATGCCGCCGTGAAAGAGGAACTGCGCTGGTTTGAACAGCAGATCGAGGTGCGGGACCGGCGGGGAAACCTCGCCAATGAAGAGGTGACCAAGCCTACCGGCAAGATGATCGCCGCCCTGTTCCAGCATGAAACGAGTCGCACCAACGATCCCGATTTTCACGTCCATACCCTGATTGGAAACATGACCTGGGATGACGAGAGGAAGGGTTACTTCGCGGTTCATTATGGCCGGATGCTCGAACTCCGTAAAACCCTCGACGCGCGGATTCACAACAATCTGGCGGCTCGGATGGGTGGCCTGGGTTATCACGTTGAAACGGCTCCCTCCGGTTTCGGTTTAAAGGAAGTTCCGGCCCCGGCGATGGCCATGTTTAGCGAACGGAGTCGTCAGGTGGAAACGGTCATGGCGTTACTCAAGCGCGGCTATACGTCGCAGCAAATCAGTCACGCTTTCAAGGGAGTGAATGAGGACGAAAAGCGAAAATGGCTGACCCAAGGGGTCGAGCCGCTCCGGGAACGAATGGGAGCGCCCCAAGCCCCGCCTCGTGTTGTGCCCGCCTATCGGCTTCACGACCAGGCAGTGACGTTGACCCGTCCGAAAAAGGTTCGCATTACCAGCAAAACGCTACGGGAGGATGTGGCCAAGCGATTGAACGATGCGGGCCTCGTGCTCGAAAGGCCCGCCGTCTTTCCGGTCAAGGCGGCGGTCAATCTCACTCAGGCCATCGAGCAGGGAACGCAAATCGCTTTTGAAAAAGAGAGTGTCGTTCAGCTCGACCATCTCCTCGGTGAGATTGTCCGGCTCGCGCCGGGGGCTGTTGCCAATGACAAGATGGCTGAACAACTCCGCGATGATCGCCAGTTTTTGATCCGGCGCATGAATGGCCAAGAGGTCGTCACCACGCGGCAAATACTTGGGGAAGAAAAGACGCTTCTAACCTCAGTCATCATGGGGATGGGCCAGCGCGAACCGCTGGTGAAAGATTATTTGCCTCCGGCTGATCTCATCCCCACGCCGCAACGCATCCATGAGATCGTTCAGGACGCACATGCCCGTGGTGAACAGTTAACACCCGCTCAAGCGGAAAAGTGGCTGACGGAATTTGCGGCCATTCATGGGTATGTCTGCACATCGAGGGATCAATTTCTCAACACCCGTGGCGGGGCCGGTACAGGCAAGACATTCACTATGGAAAAGCTGGTAAGGCAAAGTCATGAGGCGGGACGGCCAGTCTTCCTGTGTGCGCCTTATGGCGAACAGGCCCGCGTCATCCTGCGTAATGAATCCTCCCGCTTGGAAGCTGCGGGACAAGGGGAAGTGGCACGGATTTTCGCGCAAGCCAATACCGTTGATTCCTTGCTGACGCAGGCTCGAAATGATCCTTTGCCGTTTCGCCGGGCCGATATTTATGTCGATGAAGCAGGGCTGCTCGATACGCCCAAAGCCCTCGCCCTGGTGCGGCTCGCAGAACGGGTCGATGCGCGGGTGATCTTCCAGGGCGACACGGAACAAATGGCCGCTGTGGGACGTGGCCAGCCCATCAAGCTCCTTCAGGATGAACTTGGGCTTGGGATGCACGTTCCCCGTGCTTCGATCTCCCGCAGGCAACTTAGCGTGGCCGACAAGCGGCTTGCGGCCGATCTGTCCTCCGGCAATGACGGGAGGTTTGCCGGGGCTGTCCAGAAGATGCTCGACCGGGGGATGATTCGCGAAACTCCTCCTGATGCCGCCATTGAAAAAGTGGCTCGGGAAATCGTCGAGGGCCGCGCCACCGGCAAAGAAGTTGTGGCGGTGTCCTCCGTCCACCGGATCAATGAGGCCCTCGCGGATCGCGTCCACGATTTGCATGTCGAGAAAACAGGCCGCGACGGTCAAACGCCGCTCGATGTCCATGTGAAACGCGACTTGCAGCCATCCGAATTACGTTCCTCTCAATTTTACCGGGTTGGGGATGTCGTTGAATACAAGCAGGCCGATGCCGTCATGCGTGCGCCGGTTACGTCTGTCCTGGCGGATGCCGTGGTCGTAGAGAGAAATGGGGAATCTCGTAATCTCCGATTAACACAGGTGCGGGCCGTATTCGACCTCTCCCGCATGGAGCGCGGTCCCGGCGAAAAACTTCTCCTGCAAGAAAAGATCAAGCAGGATGACCGCCTTTTTGAAAAAGGTTCGCGTCAGACCATTTCCCATGTCAGTGGCGGGACAGTTCATTTTACCAGCGGCCTTAAACTGAGCGTTGATGATGGGCGCGTCCGGCAGGGCGATTGCCTGACTGATTACAAGGCGCAAGGACTGAAAGGCGTCGAGGTGCGCGGCATCGAAGACAATGGCTCCGCAATGGCGATGGCCAAAAAGGAAGCTTTCCACGTCAAGGGCACGCGCCATGTCCAGAATCTCGTCTTGCACGTCGAAAACAAGAGCCTCTACGTGGAAGCCATCCAGCGGACGAATGTGAAATTTTCCGCGCTGCACCTGGAACGGCTGCCGGTCGTGCCCGCGCGGGCCGGGATTATTCCGGTTCCTTCGGTCAATAAGGGAAAGTTGCTGCTGGTCGTGCGAGCCTGGGGGAAGGAATTTCTGCCGCGCATGTCCGCTCAAAAATTGGCGGAACAGGTTCGCCAGCATCTTGCCCGTTTCCATTCGCTGCGCCCGCAGGTGCGGGAAACCGTCACGGAACAGGATAAGTTGACACCGGTCGCACAGGAAACCACTCGGCAGACACCGGGTGAACGGTTGACACCCTCCGTAGAAGAAATGGCGCAGAAACTCCGGCAAAAGCAGCGTGAAACTATCACCAAAAAACAAGAGATCGCTCCCCAGCCACAGGTGCGCCCCAAAATCGACTGGCACCCTGTCCAATCACCCTCCCAACGCCAAGGGCCGCGCATGGGCATGTAATTAACTCTCATCCTTAAATTTTATGCCACTCAAAGGCGCATCTCCCCTGCCTCCCCGCTGTTTCGAGCGAGAGCTTTCAGGCTCTCACCTCGGGATTGCGTTTCATTTGCCATCCCGCCGCCGGTTCATCCCTTACTCGTGGTTGCTCTATGCTGATTTGAACCAAGCTGCGACCGAGCTTTATTTGCATTACAGCCATTCCGTCGTGACTATCGCCGGCACGAACCTCGAAGAGTTGCATGAGGTAGCGGAGCTTTTTCAACTCCGCGTCGTGCGAGAATTGCCGTCATCGTCCTGGCAGGGAAAATCCCCCGGTGTCAGTCGTATTGAAATCGCCGAAAAAACTTCCGCTTAGGCGAAGCTGGGATCGGGACATTCGGCTCATTTCTGGGCCATGGTGAAAATGACTACAAAGTAGTCTAAGACGAAATCGACCTGCGCCGTGTCTCAAAGACATGAGCCAAATCTGCCCCGTTCTGATCGCCGCGTCCCTTACCCTCACATTTTCCGGGCTTAGCGACGTTTGCACGCCCGTTACTCGTTAACCGTAATTTAAAAATCCTTCACAATCACAATATGAATCTATCAGAAAATATAGGCACTCGTGGAAATCCCCCTGTTTCCACGGACGTGAAACCTGCGCGAGTCAAGCGGGAGGCGGTAGTGGCCCGCACTCCAAAAAACTACCAAAAGGTATCTGCAAAATTCAATGGACTGGTGTCTATTGAACGCGAGCCGATGGAACTATTCGTGAATACGAAATCTAACTCTCCGAAAGCTCTTTAACGCAAATCTTAAAAATCCCTCAAAATCAATTTTATGAATACTTTAGAAAATACCAGCGCCCTTGTGAATCCATCGGTTGACGGGAGCGCAAAAAATCAGAATCCCCCTGCGCCGCATGACCAGCTTTGGACAACCGAACAGGTGGGCAAGTATCTCCACGTCAGTCTCAAAACAGTCTTCAATCTACGGAAGAAGGGCTTGCCCTATGTCCAGTTGGGCGGTGCCGTTCGTTTTCTCCCGCAGGAGATCAAAGACTATCTCGTAACCAATCGAGGCCTGTCGGCGCACCGTTTACGGCAAGTTGTGCGGAAAGGAACCATCGCATGATTGGGCCGCACCATGCACCGCCCGGTGCTTA
>JAMFSY010000099.1 GCA_026225555.1 Methylacidiphilales bacterium | reverse complement strand
TTTCAAAAACAAGGGACTTGCCGATGCGTCCGCTGGATTGGAAACAGGTGATGAGACGGTAGAGTATTTTTAGAGATTCGGGGGACATGGTTTCTTAGGTATTGGGTTTAATGATCGTCCAAGAGGACTTGGACTTGTTCTTACCCTTAGGGGGCAGTGTCAACGGATCGGTGCCGAAGTCGCTCTGTGGCTCCGTCAACTGAGGCATTTCTGGTCGCGGGCTTTCAGGGCGGGGCGTGACTGTGACCGGCCTTGCTTCCGCCGGAGCCATCCCGAGCGGATAGCGGCGCTTCAACCGTCGCTTCATAAACGAGTAAACCGCTGGCCGCGTGGTGGTAATTCCATGAGTCGCCAAAAGCTGGACGATGGCCTCCCACGTCTGGCGTTTGCGCCTCGATTCGAGGATCAAGTCGAAGTGAGGCTCCAATTTGCTTTGAAAAGATTTGCCGGGCATACCCCTGCGCGCGATGTCAACCGTTTCTACAAATTTCCAGATGTTGATAGATCGCGGATCGTCCACCCGATGCGCCGTTAAAATGTGGAAATAACTGAGAACGGATTGAGGCTTCGGGGTCGCCCTAAAACATCGTTAGGGACATGTCTGACGGTTATTTCTCTGATCTTTATTTGATCCATCATTACCTGATGAAAATGGAACGATCATGGATGAGTTGATGGCTGCCTATTTGATTACAACATGGAAGGAATGGAGGTAGTCAGGAGCATCTACATGTAGATAGATGTAAGCATGAGAATGTGGGATGGTTGCCTCTGAGAAGTGCCTATAAATCTGCTTTCTTTGAGTTAGAATAGGCCATGGTTTCCAAGGCCGTTTGCACTTCAGCACAAGGGGCGATTGATTACTTTGAGGATCATCTCAATGTGGCCGATTACTTTGTCGAGGGGGAGAAGGTGGATCGGGGACAGTTCATCGGGAAAGTTGCGGAACGGTTGGGACTTGATGAAGCGGCAGTGACTCGGGAAAAGTTCGCGGCCTTCGTTCAATGCGACATGAAGGGATTGGGGGCCGATTCCAAACGGCAGCGGACTTCCGAGATCAAGTATATCGAGTTCACCTACAGTCCTCCCAAAGCCGTAAGTGTCGTCGCTGCTGCCGATGATCGGGTGAAAGTGGAGCTTTATGCCGCCGTGAAAGAGGAGCTGCGCTGGTTTGAACAGCAGGTGGAGGTGCGAGACCGGCGGGGAATCCTCGCCAATGAAGAGGTGACCAAGCCTACCGGCAAGATGATCGCCGCCCTGTTCCAACATGAAACGAGTCGCACAAACGATCCCGATTTTCACGTCCATACCCTCATTGGCAACGTGACCTGGGATGACGAAAGGAAGGGATATTTTGCGGTTCATTATGGCCGGATGCTCGAACTCCGCAAAACCCTCGATGCGCGGATTCACAACAATCTGGCGGCTCGGATGGGTGGCCTGGGTTATCACGTTGAAACGGCTCCGTCCGGTTTCGGTTTAAAGGAAGTTCCGGCCCCGGCGATGGCCATGTTTAGCGAACGGAGTCGTCAGGTTGAAACGGTCATGGCGTTACTCAAGCGCGGCTACACGTCGCAGCAAATCAGTCACGCTTTCAAGGGAGTGAATGAGGATGAAAAGCGAAAATGGCTGACCCAAGGGGTCGACCCGCTCCGGGAACGAATGGGAGCGCCCCAAGCCCCGCCTCGTGTTGTGCCCGACTATCGGCTTCACGACCAGGCGGTGACGTTGACCCGCCCGAAAAAGGTTCGCATTACCAGCAAAACGCTACGGGAGGATGTGGCCAAGCGATTGAACGATGCGGGCCTCGTGCTCGAAACGCCTTACGTTTTTCCGGTCAAGGCAGCGGTCAATCTCACTCAGGCCGTCGAGCAGGGAACGCAAATCGCCTTTGAAAAGGAGAGCGTCGTTCGGCTCGACCATCTCCTCGGCGAAATTGTCCGGCTCGCGCCGGGGGCCATTGCCAATGATAAGATGGCTGAACAACTCCGCGATGATCGCCAGTTTTTGATCCGGCGCATGGATGGCCAGGAGGTCGCCACCACCCGGCAAATCCTCGGGGAAGAAAAGACGCTTCTGACCTCGGTCATTATGGGGATGGGCCAGCGAGAGCCGCTGGTTAAAGATTATGTGCCTCCGGCTGACCTTGTCGCCACGCCGCAACGCATCCATGAGATCGTTCAGGATGCACATGCCCGTGGGGAACAATTAACCCCTGCCCAAGCCGAGAAATGGCTGACGGAATTTGCGGCCATTCATGGGTATGTCTGCACGTCGAGGGATCAATTCCTGAACACCCGTGGCGGGGCCGGTACTGGCAAGACATTCACTATGGAAAAGCTGGTAAGGCAAAGTCACGCGGCGGGGCGGCCAGTCTTCCTGTGTGCGCCTTACGGCGAACAGGCCCGCGTCACCCTGCGCAATGAAGCCCCTCGTTTGGAAGCCTCGGGACAAAATGATGTGGCACGGATTTTCGCGCAAGCCAACACCGTTGATTCCTTGCTGATGCAGGCTCAAAATGATCCTTTGCCGTTTCGCGGGGCTGATATTTACGTCGATGAGGCAGGCTTGCTCGATACGCCCAAAGCGCTCGCCTTGGTGCGGCTCGCGGAACGGGTGGATGCGCGGGTGATCTTTCAGGGCGACACGGAGCAAATGGCCGCTGTGGGCCGGGGCCAGCCCATCAAGCTCTTGCAGGATGAGCTTGGCTTCGGGATGCACGTTCCCCGCGCTTCGATCTCCCGCAGGCAACTGAGCGTGGCCGACAAGCAGCTCGCGGCCGATTTGTCCTCCGGCAATGACGGGAGGTTTGCCGGGGCTGTCCAAAAGATGCTCGATCGGGGGATGATTTGTGAAACTCCCCCTGACGCCGCCATTGAAAAAGTGGCTCGGGAAATCGTCGATGCCCGCGCCACCGGCAAGGAGGTGGTGGCGGTTTCGTCCGTCCACCGGATCAATGAAGCTCTCGCGGATCGCGTCCATGATTTGCATATCGAGAAAACTGGTCGTGCCGGTCAAACCCTCCTCGATGTCCATGTGAAGCGCGATTTGCAGCCAGCCGAATTGCACTCGTCTCAATTTTACCGGGTGGGCGATGTGGTTGAGTACAAGCAGGCTGATGCCGTGGCGCGTGCGCAAGTCACGTCTGTCCTGGCGAATGCCGTTGTCGTCGAGAGAAACGGAGATCCTCGTCAGCTTCCCTTAAATCAGGTGCGGGTCGTGTTCGACCTTTCCCGAGTGGAACGCGGTCCCGGCGAAAAACTCCTCCTGCAAGAAAAGATCAAGCAAGATGACCGCATTTTTGAAAAGGGTTCGCGCCAGACCATTGCTCGGGTTGACGGCGGCATGGTTCACTTTGAGAGCGGCCTGCGTCTCCATGCGAACGATGGCCGGGTGAGGCAGGGCGATTGCCTGACCGATTACAAAGCACAAGGACTGAAAGGCGTCGAGGTACGCGGCATTGAAGACAATGGCTCCGCGATGACGATGGCCACCAAGGAAGCTTTTCACGTCAAAGGGACGCGCCATGTCAAAAATCTGGTTTTACATGTCGAAAACAAGAGCCTCTATGTCGAGGCCATCCAGCGGACGAATGTGAAATTTTCCGCCCTGCACTTGGAACGACTGCCGGTCGTGCCCGCGCGTGCCGAGCTGATTACGGCTCCTTCGGTCAATAAGGGAAAACTCCTGCTGGCCGTCCGCACCTGGGGAAAGGAATTTCTGCCGCGCATGTCCGCTCAAAAATTGGCGGAACAGGTGCGCCAGCATCTCACCCGGTTCCATTCGCTGCGCCCGCAGGTGCGGGAAACCGTAATGGAACAGGAGAAGTTGACGCCTGCCGCACAGGAAACCACTCGGCAGACACAGGGCGAACGGTTGACACCATCCGTAGAAGAAATGGCGCAGAAACTCCGGCAGAGGCGCGATGAATCCATCGCCAAGAAGCAAAAGGTTGCACCGCAGCCTCAAGTGCGCCCCAAAATTGACTGGAACCCTGTACCCTCCCAGCGCCAAGGGCCGCGCATGGGCATGTAATTAACTCTCATCCTAAATTTTATGGCGCTAAAAGGTGCATCCCCAACCCCCGTACGTTGCTTCGAGCGAGAGCTTTCAGGCTCCCGTCTCGGAATCTCGTTTCATTTGCCATCCCGTCGCCGATTTATCCCCTACTCGTGGCTGCTCTACGCCGATCTGAACGAGGCTGCGACCGAGCTTTATTTGCATTATAGCCATTCGGTCGTGACCATCGCCGGCACGAACCTCGGGGAGTTGCATGAGGCAGCGGAGCTTTTTCAACTCAGCGCCGTCCGGGAATTGCCAGCATCGTCCTTGCAGGGAAACTCCCCCGGTGTCAGTCGCATTGAAATCGCCGAAAAAACTTCCGCTTAGGCGAAAGCTGGGATCGGCTCATTTCCGAGCCGAGGTGAAAATGGCTACAAAGTAGCCTAAGACGGAATTGCCCCTGGCCGTGTCTTAAAGACATGAGCCAAATCCGCCCCATTCTAGTCGCCATGTTGCTTACACTCCCATTTTCCGGGCTAAGCGACGTTTACACTCCCGTTACCCATTAACGGTATTTTAAAAAAACCTTCACAATCAGAATATGAATTTATCACAAAGTACCGGCACTCTCGGAAATCTTCGGGTTTTCATGGGCGTGAAACCTCAACGAGTCAAGCGCGGCGTGGTAGTGCCCGCACTACCAAAACTACCAAAAACTACTAAGTAGTTGTCGGCAAAATTCAATAGAATGGTGTCTATTAAACGCGAGCCCACGGAACTATTCGTGAATACAAAATCGAACTCTCCGAAAGCTCTTTAACGCAAATCAAAAAAATCCTTCAAAATCAATTTTATGAACACTTTAGAAAATACCAGCGCCCTGGTGAAACCATCGGTTAACGAGAGCGCAAAACATCAGAATCCCCCTGCGTCGGATGACCAGCTTTGGACAACCGAACAGGTCGGCAAGTATCTCCATGTCAGTCTAAAAACCGTCTTCAATCTTCGGAAGAAAGGCTTGCCCTATGTCCAGTTGGGCGGAGCCGTTCGCTTTCTCCCGCAGGAGATCAAAGACTATCTCGTAACCAATCGAGGCCTGTCGGCGCACCGTTTACGGCAAGTTGTGCGGAAAGGAACCATCGCATGATTGGGCCGCACCATGCACCGCCCGGTGCTTA
>JAMFSY010000098.1 GCA_026225555.1 Methylacidiphilales bacterium | reverse complement strand
TTTCATCACAGGAACAAGAAACAAAGCATCCATCTCCTCCCACGCCGCCCGCTTCTCCATCCAAACCGGCCAATCCGAACGATGACTTTGATTAATCCGCGCGGTGGCGAACGGTTCTCAGAGGAGCGTGGAGAATAGGGGATTCGAACCCCTGACCTTCTCATTGCGAACGAGACGCTCTACCAACTGAGCTAATTCCCCTTACGGGTCTACCGTTATCTGCTGAGCCAGTTATACTACGGGATCAAGAAACAAGGCGGCAAGCGCAAAGAGTAGGATCCGAGCGTGGCGCTCGGAAATGGCGCGGCTTACCAGGAAAGATGGCCCATCCGGCCCTGGGCAATCTTGAGGGCGTACCGCCTTCTGGTCGTGCCCCACCAGGTAAAAGTCGTCCCGGACGAACGACGGCATAGCCAGCCTCGATCTGCGCATGGAGAGCGTCCGGGACGTCCGTCACATCGAGCTTTTCGATGGGATGGCTTTGGCTGACCGTGATGTTTCGGCCTTCCGCAAAGAAGGTCTACGATCTCCGACCGCTTGTCATCCCTATCATCGGGCGTATGATTGCGCTGTCCCGCGTCATGAAATTCGCCCTGCTCACCTTTCTAACCGTGGTTTGTTTTTCCGCCTTGGGCGCAACGCCGGACATCGGCATTCCTGAAAATTCGGCGAAACTGATCAAGGCTTGCGATTATGCCGAAGTAACGGGGACGAACGACTCGGGAGGGTCAGAGGATTTCAGCATTCACAACGCGAAGGCCCTGAGTCAGTTTATCCAGCTCCTGACTTCAGAGCGTTATATAGCGGTGCCCAAGAGTCTTCAGCCGCAGTTCAAGTCGCTTTCCAATTATAAGGTTCGGCTCTCCGCCAAAGGCGTCCTTCTCCTGGAGCTTCATGTGATTGCCGATTCCGTCCTGGATATCCCGGGGGAGACGTCCTTTTACATGCAGTCGGATCAATATTCCGACAATCTGATGGCGCCCCTTTTAAGGCTGCGTTGAGCGGAGGGCGCCCGATTTCATCACCGTCAACCCACGCCTTGGACGTTCTCGTTGCCGAGATCCGTTTCGAGGGCAAAGGAGAGAAGAAGATGCTCCCATCCGGAAGTGATGGTCTGGGGCACGGGCCGATTCCAATCTTTCACGGTCAGCTTCGGGTTTCGAAGATTCAGGATGGCCGAAAACGCCTTCTCCCCTTCGAGCTCACCCAAATCGGCATGGAGAACCTGACCACGCTGAATATAGATATTTCCCACATTTTCTCCGCCCTCGCCGCCGATCGAAATCACCATGGGCCGACCGTTGAGACAAAAGAGTTGGACGAGATCCTGAACCTGGAAATGAACCAATGATCCGGTGATGTGCGACTCCAACGGAACCGTCTTGGTTTCCGCCGTCCGGTTGACCGGGGTGCTTCGCCGGAGAAAATAACTTTCGATTTCATCTGCAAGCTTCGAGACGGGAAAGGGCTTCTCCAGAAAGAGCATGACTCCGAGCGATTCCGCCGTCTGACGATTGGCGGGCGAGCGGTAGGCCGACATGAGGATGAGCCCGATTTCCGGATGCAGTTCGCGGATGGTCCCGGCAAAGGTGAAGCCCGATTCCGAACCCAACCGGACATCCGAGACGATCAGATCGACCGGCTTCTGGGCGACGATGCGCGTCGCCTCCGCGACCTCCGTGGCCAAGTTGATCACGTAGTCGCCTCGGCGATTAAATTCCCGCTCCAGGATGCGGAGAAGATCAACCTGATCATCAAGAATGAGAATGTGCCTGGGCATGAGAAGCGAAGCCCCGCGCGAAGCCTCGAACGGACTAACTAACCGGGGATTGGGGGATAAATCAAGAAACCATTCTTCATTTCAATCACTGTTTTTGCCGCTAAGGGAATTGTCGTGATTCAATTTTTTACTATATAGACATTTTTTATTCACATGAAGAGTACGGGCATAATCACTGCTTAAGCTTCGCGCGTGACTTCATTTAAATACCTGCCGGTTCTGGGACTGTTCGTGCTTAGCCTTTTTATTCCGTGCGCGGCGCAGACGCCGGAGCCGGCCCCCATAACAAATGAGGCGCCTTCAAGTCCCCCCCCCTCACCGACACCCGATCCGGTTTTACTCGAGGCGATGCAAAGCCAGAAAACGGAGTTTGAGAATAAGATCAATTCGCTTAACTCCACTCTGAATGGGCAGACGACCCAGATCGCGGCGCTGAAGGATCAGGTTTTAAAAACCCAGCAACTTACTTCGACGAAACTGCAGGATCTCCAATCGACTACCGATAAGAAATATAATGACGTCCAAAGCGCCACGGATCTCTCCATCAATATCTCGTGGACCTTGATCACCGGGTTTCTCGTCATGTTCATGCAGGCTGGTTTTGCGCTGGTCGAAACGGGCTTCACGCGGGCAAAAAATGCCGCCCATACCATGATGATGAACTTTATGGTCTATGGAATTGCCATGTTGGGATTCTGGGTTTGCGGATTCGCTTTTCAATTCGGAGCGACCGGCGCGGCCACCTCCTGCAGCACGGTTTCCTCACTCGGAGACAGTGTGAAGCATGTGCTGAGTTCCCAATTGGGCTTCACGCTGGATGGAAAATATTTCGGGCTGCTGGGGAACTCCGGCTACTTCCTTTCCGGAGCATCGTTCGACGCCGGCATCTTCACGCTCTTTCTTTTCCAGATGGTGTTCATGGATACTGCGGCCACGATTCCCACCGGGGCCATGGCAGAGCGCTGGCGGTTCCTGCCCTTCTGCCTCTTTAGTTTTTGCGTGGGGGCGTTTATCTATCCCATTTTTGGAAGCTGGGTATGGGGCGGCGGTTGGCTGGCGTGCCTGGGCAAGAATTTTGGCCTGGGCCATGGGCACGTCGATTTCGCGGGATCATCAGTCGTCCATATGGTGGGCGGCGTAATCGCGTTCGCCGGGGCAAAATATCTCGGGCCGCGCATCGGCAAATACAATGCCGATGGAACTCCCAATCCCATCCCTGGTCACAACATTCCGATGGCTATTCTGGGAACTTTCATTCTCGCGTTCGGTTGGTTCGGGTTCAATCCAGGCTCCACTCTCGCCTCGACCGACACGCAGATCGGAATTATCGCGACCAACACCATGCTGGCCTCGGCGGCCGGTGCGGCTGCCGCGATGATCATCGCCTGGATCCGCATTGGAAAGCCCGACCCAAGTTTCGCCTGCAACGGCATGCTGGCCGGACTCGTCGCCATCACCGCACCGTGCGCTTTCGTCGATGCATGGGCGGCCGTGGTGCTGGGAGCGGTCGCGGGCGTCCTGATGTATTTCAGCGTCTTTTTCGTCGAGGAGAAATTGCGGGTGGATGATCCGGTCGGCGCCATCTCGGTCCATGGCGTCTGTGGTTTTTGGGGCATCATCTCCCTCGGCATTTTTGCGAATGGAAAATATGGAGATGGGTGGAACGGCGTCCCGGGCACGGTGAAGGGCCTCATTTCCGGCGATCCCACCCAGGTACTGGCCGAGCTCATTGGCGGTGTCAGCAACATCATCTATGTTTTCAGCATCACGTGGGTGACTCTTTGGATTATCGGCAAGCTGGTCGGCGGGCATCGGGTCAGCGCCGAAGACGAAATCGAAGGCTTGGACGGCCCCGAAATGGGTGCTTTAGGTTACGCGAACGACGTTTAAAAGAGGCGGGGCGGGACGCGCGAGGAATAGGCTCTGTGGGGCTACCCGATCTTGCGTCCCCGCCAATACCGCGGTTGCCCGCCGGTTGGAGGCGGGGAGGCTGGAGCGGGTTCAGTCACAGGTTCAGAAACCTCCTCTGCCAATGGCGGAGCCGAGGCCACCATATTCATCAGGCCAACGGCTCGAAAACGCGCAATCGCATAACGCACCACCAAAAGGTCCAACTGGAGCTCGTGAGCCAGACGTTCCACCGAAAGCGTCCCCGATGAAGCTTTCATCGCCACCGCCAAATCGGAAGCCGAGACTTCGAGGCTGGCGGGAATGGTGCCGCCAATATATTGCGGGGTTTCATCCGAAGCCGGCATCAATTCCCTGATCTGGCAGGACTCCTCAAAGCGCGCCTCCAAGCCCAGAATCGAATCGGCCGTCGGTTGATGGGCCAAGGTTCGCGAGGAACTGACGAGACCGTCTCCAAATTTGAACTCGCCTTTGCTAAAAAGTGCCACGTGCTTCAGCGCATCCATCCCTGACAACCGACTCGATTGGCAATCCACGATCTCTCCCCCCTGGAGGTAGATGGAGCCCGCCGAGTCATCGCACACGAGCACCAACTCTCCCGTTCGCCGAGTCGACTGCAAAAGCCGGATGATATCAGGGAGCGGTATTTCCTGAAGCGAACCGGAAAGAATGGAAGCGGCCATGATTGGCCTTCGGGTCAAAGCACAAATTGTTCCAGCCCCGGCGCGGCTTCCCGAGCCTGGCTGAGCAATCCCCCGGGCCTTTTCTCCCGCCCCGAAGGGAAGTGCGCCGCGAGCGCGCGCACCTCCCTCCAGTTTCATTCAATCGTTATCGTCACTCTCGTGATGAGTTTTTGTTTTCGTTTTCGTGACCGTCGTATCCTGTTGCTGCGGTACGCCCGGGTTTACGACCGTCGTGGACGCCGGGGTGGAAACAACGGTGGGATCCGCAGTCGATGTCGATGACGTCGCGCTCTTGGTTACCGTCGTTGAATCACTATCCGCCAAGGCTAGGCCGGAGCCCGCCAGGGCGCATAGTACCAGTATATGAAGGAATGGCTTTTTCATACTTCGTACCTTGAGCATCGCTTGTGCCTTCACGAGGGATGTCGCCTTAAGTTGCTCCGTTCGAATGAGTTCTTTTTTAGTCACAATGAAGACGGAATCCTTCGAATTGCGGAAGCGCAGGCTGTCGCGGGCAAAACGCAAGTGCGGATCAACCCAGGCACTATGGATATTTAATCGATGGCGCTTGGGACGGCTCTCCTCCCCGCGATGGACAGCTACTTCCTTCACGTCACTTCCAGCGGAATACTCCGGCAACCTTTTAAGGAGTTTTCGTCGATCGAAATCGAGAATTATATCGGAGATCAAACGGGCTATGGGTGCGTCGAATTGGTGCGGGGGTATCCCGCTCCACCGTCTTCAACTATCTTCAGCCCTTCTTGACGCCGGACATCCAACGCTCATCGAGCCAAATCGCTTTTTCGTCGAATGCGCTCAATCCAAAGCGCTTGGGTTGCGTGGTATCGTTTATAGATGGAATCTTTTTCTTTATTCTTATTTTTAGGGACAGTTAGCGGGACAGACATGTGCCCGTCCCCGTTTTACGCCCTGAATTTCCCAAGCCATCGGTATGAGGAGAAAATGGCCGAAGTACGATTTTCGTCGTTGACAGATATACGATATAAATCGTACAAGAGGAAATGGCTCCGGAAACTCCTAAACCGACAGACGCCGAATTGGGCATTCTCAACGCGCTCTGGATGCAAGGGCCGCTGACTGTGAAAGAGGTTCACGAGATCGTGGGAGAGGAAACCGGTTACACCACGACTCTGAAACTCCTTCAGAACATGACCGAGAAAGGATTGGTAAGCCGGAACGAATCGCAACGCGCCCATGTTTACGAAGCCAAGTCCTCGGAAGCCGATACCCAGCAGCAAATCCTCACCGGGTTGTTGAAGAAGGCCTTTCGCGGATCCATGGCGCAACTGGTCATCCAGGCCCTGGCCTCGGAACGAGCATCCAAGGAAGAACTGACGGAAATCAAAAAGGTGGTCGAGCGCCTAACGAAAGCGAGCAAATGAACGCCTCCGTCAATCTTTTCTCCGAGCCTTGGATGCAACGTATGGGATGGGTATTGATCCATTTCATTTGGCAGGGCGCTGGGATTGCCCTGCTTCTGGCCATCGCCTTGCGGCTTCTCGACCGGGCCTCCTCCCAAATTCGTTACTCCGTCATTGCGTTTTCACTTATCGTTTGTGCTGCGCTGCCTGTTTTTACCTGGGCGGCGCTCGGTTCCGCGACGAAGCCGACCGTGGCGCAGATGGCGTCCGCTTCCCAAGTTGTTTCCCAACAAATCGGGACGTCCTCCAGCCGAGCTGACAGTTTTTCGCATGAGACAATTCGAGAAGCACCGCCAAAGGCCAAAACGTCGTGGCAACTCGACCTCCAGCCAGCCATGGTCGAAATTTCTCCCTACGTTGTCGGCCTTTGGCTGGTCGGCGTATTGATCCTGACGAGCCGGCTTATTTTGGGCTGGATATGGACGCAACGTCTGTGCCGCACAGGCTCGCCGATTCAAAACTTGGAGTGCCTGGAAAGATTCCGAGGCTTGATTAATCGAATGCAGGTGGCCGTGCCGGTCCGCCTGCTGCAATCCGTGCAGATCGAAGTGCCGGCGCTGATCGGATGGCTGCGACCCACCATTCTGATTCCCATGTCGGTCCTGTCCGGTTTGAGTTCCGATCAACTGGAAGCGATTTTGATCCACGAACTGGCTCACGTTCGCCGGTATGACTATCTGGTCAATCTTCTGCAGACGGTCATCGAAACCATTCTTTTTTATCATCCCGCCATTTGGTGGATCAGCCGCAAGCTGCGTGAAGAAAGAGAAAATTGCTGCGACGACATCGTGCTCGAAGTCATGCAGAACCCGCTAGTCTACGCCAGCGCCCTTGCCCTGATCGAAGATGCGCGGCCAGCATCCCTGGCGTTGGCTGCTTCAGGCGGACCGTTGCTCCAGCGGATCAATCGCATTGCGGGATTACGTGGACCCAAAAGCTCCTTGCTGCCCATTGTGATCACCTCGCTTATTATCGGTTTTGTGGCCGTGCCGCTGATTGGGCAAATGGCCACCGCCACGACGACGGCGATCAATTCCGACGCCAAAATCGACTTTGAGATCTCGGGTCGGCCCATCCCGATTTCCAAAACGGGCGAAGCTACGCTGCTTCGGCTCCTGCACGAGCTCCTGGTCATGCGCTACGTCAACGGATCGCCGGATACCGTGTTCCGTTGGGAGAATATCCCCGGTTCATCCGTGGAACAAATCAAGGCCAGCGGCTCGTTCCTCCATATCGTTTATCTGAAGAAGCCGTCCATTCCGGTCGGTACGACTTATTCTTATCAAACGGACGAAGTTTGGATCGGCCTTCAGGACAATCCTGCCGGCGATTCCTATCCCGGACAATGCGGCGGCTTTATGATCGTCACCAGCGGCAAAGATGGAACTTTCAACCTAAACGGTGGTAGCAAAAGTCTACTGACCGGGATCGGTCTTATCCCCGACATTTTGCCGCATCTTTCCCCTGTGATGCAAAAGAGCCTGGAGGCCAATCGCGTCGCTTATCAAGACTATCTGGACTGGACGTCGGCCAAGGACGCCTCCGGCCAATCGGTGAACCAGCAGGTGATCACGGCGGTCCAGGCCGGCGATGTGGTGACGCTCAAGAAGTTGATCGCGCAGGGCATCGACATCACCAAAGTCAAAGGGAGGAATCCCACGCTGCTGTTTGACGCAGCGAGTCCCGAGGTTGCCGCACTCCTCATCCAAAAGGGAGTCGATGTCAATGCCCGCGTTCCTCGGGGTTTCACTGCGCTTGACTCAGTTTGCCGGACCGGGAATGCCAAGTCGGCCGCGATCGCCCGCGTCCTTCTCGAGCACGGAGCCGACCCCAACTCTACCGACCCGGTGATGGGAGAAACTCCCGCGATGGAGGCCTACCGGGGCGACACGCTGGATGCGCTGGCGGAGCACGGGGCCAATCTCAAAGCCATCGACCACGATGGCTACGGCCTCATGTTCCACGCCGGCCGCGCCGACGTGACCTATCTCCAATCGCTCATTCGTCACGGCATCGTCTTCGACCCGAAGAAGGACGGGCCGACGGTCCTGGTCCAGGCGACCTGGGTCAACAATGGGGCGGTCATCAAATGGCTGCTTGACCACGGCGTCGATCCCAGTGCGCAGGGGCTTTGGTATCGTCCGAAAAATGGCAAAGACGATATGATGTTCCCGCTGGTAGCGGCCTCCATCTCCGGCCAACCCGATGCCGCCAAACTTCTGCTCGATCACGGGGCCCGATGCCCGCAAGCCATGAGCCTCGCCTTGCAAAATCACTACCCCGCGATCGTCAAACTGTTCTGGGAACACGGTGCCCGCGATATTTCCGAACTTACCTACGACCTAAGCCAAAACGCGCCCCTTGCGGTGGTGGATAAAGTCCTGCAAAGCGGCGCGCCGGTTGATCCGCCGGAAGACAAGGTCATCACCCCGTTGGGTGAGGCGGCCGAGATGGATAATTTCCCGGCTGTCCAATTGTTGGTGCAACACGCGGCGGATGTGAACCGGGGCGGTTCGCCGGTCGCCGAACATCCCGAATATCACGATACGCCCCTGGTGCTTGCATCGAAGCGCGGCCAGGACGAAATCGTGGCCTTCCTTCTCCAACACGGTGCAGCGCCCACGGTCGATGCGGTGAGCGGGGCAGCCAACGGCGGCATTCCGAGTTCCTTCTATAGCGGCAAGGATCATCTCCCTTCCAAGGAACATTATGAACGGGTGATTCAATTGCTGATCGACGCCGGCGCCCTAAAAACGATCAACCCGGATTGGACGGGCCGTCTTCTGGCGCAGGCTATGGGCCCTTGTTGGGGCGATCCGGATGCGGTCGTCCTGCAAAAGCTTCTCGCCGCCGGCTTAAACCCTGAGGTTCCCATGCCCTACCTTGCTGAGAGGGGTGAAAAACCGAACTCAGTCATCGGTCACTACCTCGACTTTTACGCAAAGCACAAAGAAGATCCCGGCTATCGCGACGTCACATCGAAACTCAAGCCGTTGCTCGATATGCTTCAGGCCGCAAGTACAGGTAAGCTGAGCACAACAGATGTGAGCATTGGTAAATGAGGTGCAGGTAAAGGGACAATCAGTAAACCACTAATGGCGGCTATATTGTGCAAAGGGCGCATCCCTCCAGCATGATGTCGGTGCTCCAGGATGCGATTGAGTGTTACTTAACGATTAAAGCCGCCTCAATCGCTTGGAATCGCTTTCGATATCTCCAGATGTTTACCTCTGAAAATTAACCTTTCCTCCAATTTCTGAAAACTGGAAAAGGGGGAAGTAAGTAGTTCGTGTAAATTTCCAAGCACCTGGCCGTCGAAGAAGGCCATCCCCTTACGAGTTAAGTCCTTTAGAACCAAAATCCCACCGGTTTTGGGAGAACTTTGCCAGAAAGCATAAACGGATCTTTGGGTACGTTGAAGGACAAGCTGGCAGATACCGGGTAACGACGCGGGTGCACCTTGGGTTTGTGGCAAGAATCCTGCGCCTGCTGTCTCGATGCGCCGAGGGCTGATTCAGTTTCGCTTTAGTTGGGTCAAGAGGCCACGGACAAGGCCCTTCACAAAGGCATCGTCGAGAGGTTCCCGCGAGAACCAGCGTCGGTAGAAGAAGGGCGCGACGATTGAGTCCGCAAATTCAGACACATTCGTGCCGGGGGCTAACTCGCCCCTCTTCTTGGCCCGCTCGGCAACTGCAAAATACGGGATCATTTGACTGGCGTGCAACTGAGCAAGAATTTGTGCCAACTCCGGGTCCCTCTCTGCTGCGTCGATAATTGAAGGAAGAACCGCCGCCCAGCGTGCGGATTTTAACTGCTGAGCCAAACTTGTCGCGAGCGCAGTAATATCACCTTTGAGGGTGCCTGTGTCCGGAGTCTCCGGCACACCTCCGATCTTCGAACAAGCGTCCATAAGCAAGGCCGAGCGGGATGGCCAATGACGGTAAATGGTTGTTTTGGAAACGCCCGAGCGCCGCGAAACTTCATCGACGCTGACACCTCCAATACCTTCTTCGGTAAGCAATTTGTAGGTAACCGCCAAAATGGAATCTTTCGAGCGTTGAACCCGCTTGTCCTCATGGGGTGAATTGGAGTTTTTCATGTTTTCGTTTGCAACTTTCATTTTATACAGTACGGTTCCGTATCGTATCATAGGTACTGTACCGAAGCGTATCACAGATACTTAAGTAATCAAAAAATAACAATAGGAAAAACGAATATGTATTTAGTCATGGGCATTACTGGAAAAGTTGGGGGCGCAACCGCCCGTCATCTGCTGAAGCAAGGCAAACAGGTACGGGCACTTGTGCGCAATCGCGAGAAAGCGGCGAAGTGGGCAGACCAAGGCGTCGAGTTGGTAGCAGGAGACTTGAACGATGCGACAGCCATAGAGGCGGCACTCAAAGGAGTTGAGGGCGCGTTTGTGATGCTGCCGGCTATATGGGCACCCTCGGCTGATTTCAAAGAAACAAAGGACGTGATTGTCAGCTATGTCGAGGCGCTGACGAAAACTCCGCCGACGCGAGTGGTAGCACTTTCGTCCATGGGCGCGCATAGAACAAGCGGGCTGGGGATGATTACGGCCTTAGCGCTTTTGGAGCAAGGTTTTCGCAGCCTGACCTCTCCAGTCGCATTTGTACGTGCAGGCGGATTTTTCGAAAACTTTCTTTTCGGCTTACAGGCCGGGCAAGGCGGAACACTTCCGGTCTTTTACGATCCAATTAATCGGAAATCGACCATGGTGGCGACAAACGACATCGGCGCAGAGGTAGCAAAGCTTCTGACCGGGCCATCGTGGCCAGGGCATCGCGTCATTGAGCTAGGTTCGATGGTAAGCGCGGATGAAGTAGCGGGACAGTTGGGTGAGGTCCTAAAACTCGACGTAAAAGCCTTTGCCATCCCGCGTGCAGGATGGGCGGAAGCGCTCGAGAAGTTCGGCGTCCCGAAGGGCCAAACCGGACCAGCCGAACAAATGTTTGAGAGCGTGAATGCGGGTTGGATGGACCTCGGAGTCGAGGGTACGGAGCAGTTAGCGGGTACGACGTCCGCACGCGAGGTATTCGCGGCGGCACAGGAGGCCGCATGAAGATTCTTATTTTGGGTGCAACGGGCGGAACCGGACGGCTGATCATCCGCGACGCCCTGGAAAAAGGCCATTCCGTTGTGGCTCTGGTTCGCTCGAAGGCGCGGGCCTCCGAACTTCGAGGAGCTGACATCATCGAGGGCGATGTTTGTGACGAGGGTATCCTCGTGCGGGCCTTGAATGGCTGTGATGCCGTTATCAGTTCGCTGGGCACCGGCATTACGTTCCAAGAAGTCAGCCTGCTGACCGACGCGACACGTGCCCTGGTAACGGCAATGACGCACACCGGCGTACGCCGTCTGGTTTGCGTCAGTGCCCTGGGAGTTGGGGACAGCCGTGGTCACGGCGGTTTCGTGTTCGACCGACTGTTCCAGCCTTTGTTGCTCAGCCATGCCTACAAGGACAAGAACCGTCAAGAAGCCACGATCCGCGACAGCTCACTCGATTGGGTCATCGTCCGGCCCGCCAGGCTTACCAATGAGCCGGCTCGTGGAGGCGTCAAGGCCTTCACCGATCTCGAAGGGGTCAACGGGGGTAAGATAGGACGCGCCGATGTCGCTCAGTTCGTGGTGGAGCAACTGACAACCGACACCTGGTTAAGGCGAACACCGGTGATCTTGTGGTGAATGGTGCAAAAACCATTAAGCCATTTTGAATAACAGGAAAGGAACCTTTTTATATGAAAGATAAACACAGAATAGATAAACCCGCAGCAGGAAGAGGAACCCAAATAGCAGCGATGGCCATAACCGCCCTTCTCGCTCTCACTTGGGTGTATTTTGGAATATTATATCTCATTCGCGATCCCGGCGAATGCGGGACCGTCACTCAAGAGCTTGGATACCCACTTTATATCATTCCTCTGATTGGCGTGACTCACATCTTTGGTGGCGTGGGTCTTCTGATTCCCAATATGCGTCGACTGACCGAGTGGGTTTATGCGGGTCTCACAATTGATCTTTTACTCGCGGTCTATTCACACCTGAGCGCCAGTGGCAGTCCTTGGCATGCACTTGATCCGGTTATGGTCATGGCATTCACGTTTGTTTCGTATCTATTACTGATTTCTGCATAACAGACTGACATATTGGTGCGTTTCCTGCTTCAAGGAGGAATGAGCAAGAGACGAGATTATGAGCAGATGGAAGAACGCCGATTGCAGGGTGCTCGGCTTTTGGAAGA